>JAEUAF010000398.1 GCA_019695485.1 Sorangium sp. | reverse complement strand
CTTTGGAGGCGCCGGGCGGGCGCGAGGCGCGCGTAGGGGGGGTGGTTTCTCGGGTGGGTGGACGCACGGGTTTGCTACGTGGCTTCAACGGCTGCCTCCTTGAGCGACGACGAGTCGCTCGCTGACTTTGAAATGAATGACTCGCGGCATTAGGCGCGAACGTGCCCTTCGCCGATGACCACCCACTTTTCCGTGGTTAGGCTCTCGAGGCCCATCGGTCCGTAGGCGTGCAACTTGCTCGTGGAGATGCCGATTTCGGCGCCGAGACCGAGCTGACCACCGTCGTTGAAACGCGTGGAGGCGTTCACGAGCACGCAGCTGGCATCGACTTCTCGCAGCCAACGCTGAGCATTGCGCTGACTTTCCGTACAAATAGCCTCGCTATGATTGGAACCATAACGAGCGACGTGGTCGAGCGCGTCGTCGATATCGGACACGACGCGGACGGCGATAATCTTGTCCAGATACTCGCGGCCGAAGTCGTCGTCGGCGGCCGCGACCGCCTCGGGTACGAGTTCGCGCGTACGCGGGCAGCCGCGAATTTCCACGCCTTCGGAGAGCAGCGCGCGCGCCACCTTCGGGAGCACGCGCGCGGCGTCCGCCGCGTGAACGAGCAAACACTCGAGCGCATTGCACACGCCCGGGCGCTGGACCTTGCCATTGACGGCCAACCGCAGCGCTTGGTCGACGTCGCAGCCGGCATCCAAGAACAAGTGGCAAACGCCCTTGTAATGCTGAATGACGGGAACGCGCGCGTGCTCCGCCACGAACCGGATCAGCCCCTCCCCGCCACGCGGAATCACCAAGTCCACGAGCCCGGTCAGCCCGACCAGCTCTCGGATTCCGTCGCGATCCCCGGCCGGGACGATGCCCACCGCGTCTTCTGGCAGGCCGCCGTCGAGCAAGGCGCGCCGAATGATCTCGCCGAGCACGAGGTTCGTGTGCTGTGCTTCTTTACCGCCGCGAAGAAGGACGGCGTTGCCGGACTTCAAACACAGCGCCGCCGCGTCGACCGTTACGTTGGGCCGTGATTCATAGATCATGGCAATGACCCCGAGCGGGATGCGTTGCCGCCCTGCCAGCGGTCCGCCCTGCAACTGGTGCATGTTAGCGATGCTGCCAACCGGGTCGGGAAGCTCGGCAATCTGCTCCACGCCGCGCGCCGTGGCCTGCGTGGTCTTCGGATCCATCCGCAAGCGGTCGAGCATGGCGCTGCTGAGCCCCGCGGCTTGACCGGCCTCGAGGTCGCGCCGGTTGTGCTCCGCAATGCGCGCGGCCTCTTCACGCAGGCGGGTGGCGATCAAGCGCAGCGTGGAGTCCTTGCTGCCGTGATCGACAGACCGCAGCCGACGTGCGGCGAGGCGCGCCTTTTCAGCTTGCTCGACGATGATGCTCACGAAAATTCCTCGATCTCGAAAGACGCTCGACCAAGTCGCCTCGAGGCGGGCCGAACGGGTCAGTGCGACGATTCGCGCTATCCCCGAGTTTCTTAGCAGAAGCCGAGCCGCCGCCCACCCGCAGGCCTCACTCCCCAGGCGCGCCGGCGTCGGAAGGGGGCGGGCTCGGTTCGGCGATCGCACTCGGCGTGGCCGGAAGCGGGTCCGGCGCTGCCGCTGGCCGTTCGTACTCGGGGGGCGGCAGACCGGGAGGCAGTTGGGCGGCGCCGCAGCCCAAGCCGAGCAGCAGCACGAGCCAGGCCACTCTTCTCACAGGGAGACTCCTTCGGGCTCAGGGGATTCCGGGTGCGGGGCTCCAGCATCTGCTTCATCAGGATCCGCCGGAGGCTCGGGCTCGACGGCTGCGGGCGGCGCGATGTCCTGGCTGCCCGCCGCGTGCGCGCCTCTTGCGCCTGGCGGCGCGGTCGCCACTTCGAACTTGGATGCTGGCGCGGGAGGGTCGGAAAGGCCGCGGTCACACCCGAACAGCAGTGAGCCCCAAAGCGCGAGCCACACCCAACGGCGACGCGCACGAAGGCACCGCTCGACCACCTCGCTAATCAATCCAACGCTAATCGTCCACCGCACTCAAAGTCTGGTCGAGACTGTAGCGCGGCTCGTAGCCCAGTTCTTGCCGCGCGCGGGAGTCGTCGACCATACAAACGTAACGGATGAAATCGAGCTCGGGCGCAGGAAACGAGGTGACGCGCCAGCGAAACATGCGCTCGACGGCGAAGCGCGCCGCCGCGTGCGGAACCGGCACGGGGGTGCGCCCGAGCAGCTCGAGCGCCTGCGACAACGCCACTGGGGGCGGCCCCGCAAGATTGAAGATCCCACGCACCGAAGGCTCGACGGCCAGCCGAATCGCCGTCACTACGTCGGACTGGTGAACCACTTGCATCATGGGATCGAAGCCCAACAAGGTCGGCACGCGTTTCAGACGCAAGTAATTGCTGGGCGCGTTCCGCACCGTGCCGAGAATGTGCGACGGCCGCAAGATCACCGTCTCGGTCTTCGGGTTGCGCCAGAAGAAGCTCTGCGCAGCCATGTCGAGCTCGACCAAGTCGCGAATGTCGCTGAAGCGCCCGGCGGCGAGTAGCGCCGCATCCTCCTTGAGAAACTGAGGGTTTTCCGGGCGTGGGCCGTAGACATTTCCGCTCGACAGCACGACGACTTTGGGAAGCTGAAACTGCTCGACACATTCGAACAGGTGCTGCACCGCGAGCAAGTTGTACGCGTGGTGTTCCTCCGGGCTGCTGCGCGGATCATGCATCACGCCTAGGTGCACCAACGCGCGCAGCCCGGGCCTCCGGAATACGTCGCGCACGCGCTTGCTGCGCAGATCGAGCACGTGGTGCTCGATGTCGCGCGGCCGTCCCACGAAGTCGCGACGATCGATGCCAATGACCTGCATTTTGCGATGCAGTGCGCGCGCCACGCTGCGCCCAAGGCGACCGCAAACTCCGGTCACGATGACAGCGTCGCTCGGCGCACCGCTCATCAGAAGAACACGCTCTTTCTGGCGCGCAGGCCCTCGGCCAGCAAGTGACTCACGGTCTGCCGCACCAGCCAGACTTTGTCGGCAATCACCGCCTCGTCGTCCTCGGGATCACCAAAGAAGCGCATCGGCTCACCGAAATGGATCCGATATTTGGTCGGCAACGGCAACTGGCCGCCAGGCAGGAACATTTGCGGAATGAAGGGGAATACCGGCAAATTGAGCGCTCGCGCGGCCCAGCTCATGTTGCCGAGGCTCACGTACTGCTCCTCCGCACCGATCACGGCCACGGGGACGATCGGCGTTTCGGTCTCGATGGCGAGCCGCATGAAGCCCTGCCCAAAGTCCTCCAGCGAATAACGTTTCGAGAAGGGCTTTGAAATTCCGCGCGTGCCCTCGGGGAACGCCAACAAGAGCTCCTCGGCCCGCAACAAACGGCGCGCATTCTCGGGCAGCCCCACCACTTGCCCCACGCGATTGAAGAACATGGAGACGAAGGGCAACGTCGCCGTCCACTTGTCGACCATAGCGCGCGTCACGCGCGGCGGCGTCGCATCGAGGAACATCGAGCAGCCGATGATTGCGGCGTCGATCGGAATCTGCCCCGAGTGATTTGCGATCAAGAGCGCGCGACCTTCCGGCACGTTCTCGATCCCGAATACCTCGGTTCGGAAGTACAACCGATGGAACACGGCGCACGTCGCGACGGCTTTGCGCGCCGTATCCAGATCGAACCCGAACGGATCCTGCGCCAAGCGATAGCGAGCCTCGAGTAGCGCAACGCGCTCTTCGAAGTCCGACCCAAGCACCCGGGCTGACCAATCGTCAGCCACACGCCGCGCGCCCTGGTAAAGCCGCCCGAGCAAAGGTCCGGTTTGCGCGGCGACGTCAGACAAGCGAGCGAGTGCGGTTCTTCTTTCCATGTGCCGAGGATCGGGGCTTAGCTCCCCGAACGTTACACGATGGCGAGCCATCGCGGGGGCGCCCGGGTGCGAGTCGGCGCCAAATCAGCCTTATTCTGAGCGCCCTCCCACTTGACAGGCCCAGAGTTGGCTGTGAAGAAAGGTTCCGATGGGTGCGTTTGCCCTCCCTCCAGCACTCAGGCCGGGCGATCGAGTGCGTATCATTGCGCCCTCGAGTCCGTTCGACCGCACGCTGTTCTTTCGGGGGGTGGGCTGGCTTGCGGAGCGCTACCAAGTGGAAATCGCCCCGCACGCGCTGTGTCGCCGGGGCTTCTTGGCGGGCAGCGACGCCGAGCGATTACTCGATCTCAACGATGCGCTGGCGTCGACCGAGGTGCGAGCAATCGTCGCGGCGCGCGGCGGGTATGGGGCAACGCGGATCTGCCATCGAGCTGCGTGGGCAGCGCTCGCACGAGCCCCGAAGTGGCTCGTTGGCTTCTCGGACATCACCTTGCTGCACCTCGAGGTTCAAAGCGTGGGCTTGTGCTCGCTGCACGGGGAGAACGCGGCCGGCTTAGGCCGCGGCGATGCCGACGCGCGAACGCGCTGGCTTTCGGCCCTCGAGCAGCCCGAGCAGGCGCGAGTCCTCGAAGGCCGCCAGGCTCTTGCAAACGGCGTCGCCGAGGGTCCGCTCGTCGGCGGAAATCTCACCATGCTGTTCACGGCCCAAGCCAGCGGTCGACTCCATCTGCCACTCGGGTCGATCCTCGCGCTGGAAGACGTCACCGAGAGCTCATATCGCATCGATCGCATGCTCAGCGCGCTTCTGGTAAGCGGCGCGCTCGACGGCGTCGCCGGCGTCGCGCTTGGCGACTTCACCGATTGCAGCCCTGGGCCACACCGCGTTCCCGTGGAAGCCGTGCTCGCAGAGCGACTGGCGGAACTCAAAGTGCCGGTCTCAGCAGGCTTCGAATTCGGTCACGGCCGACACAATGAGCCGCTTCCCCTGGGCCGCCGAGTGCGGCTGAACGCCACACTCAACACCCTCGAAATCCCGGCGAGCTAAACTCGCCGGCGCCCCGAACTCAGCCGGGACCGTCATCGAGCAATTCGTCGTCGTCGACGGCGAGTTCTTCCTCGTCGTCATCCACACCGACGTGCACGGCCGACGCTGCACCCAACGCCGCATCGAGCGGCGGGGGCCCTGACCGCTTGATCGCAGGCGGCGGTGGCGGCGGCTTGCCGCCCGCGCGGAAGCCGGGAGGAGGCGGCGGAGGCGTGCGCGAACCAATCGGCGGGGGCG
>JAEUAF010000291.1 GCA_019695485.1 Sorangium sp. | reverse complement strand
CGCGGGCAGCAGGGACGTCTCCGCCCGTGACGCTTGCCTGGCATCGACCCCGGTGCCGAATAGTGAGTGCGTCCTCGGCGACACGGCGCGCGGGGCAAACGCGCTGGGAGCGGAGTGCGGCTCGCGAGTGGCCCCTCGGGCGGGCAGGCTGCGTGCTCGGTTACCTTGGTTGCTGGGCGCAGCCTTGGCGCTGGAAGCGCTGGGCCCGCCCATTCTCACGCGGCTGTCGCCGAGCAGCGGCTGGGCTGCGAGTGCGCACGAACGGATGGGCGCGCCCACGGTTTCCCCGGCGGAGGGGGCGTCTCTGTCGCCGGCGACACCCGAGACAGGCCCGACCCCTGACCCCTTGCCCGACTCGAAGCGTCCGGTTCGGACTGTATGTGGGCTCGTGTGCTTCGAGAGCGGCACCGTGCGGGACCACGCAGGCCAGGAACGAGTCTTCGATTGTTCCGGGGCCGCGCTAGCCGGTCGCTGCCGAGCAACGGCAAGCCCTCTGGGGATCCTTTGCGAGACTGGCAGCGCACGAGAACGGGTTTGCCGTTAGTGGCTGTCGGCCGACGTACAAGGCAGCGCTCCCTTCTCAGGGCGGTGGGCAGATTCCCGGAAACGTTAAGCAGCACCAATACATAGCGGAATCCAGCGTGCTCAAAGCATGAAAGCAGTGCGCGGGCGTAGCGCGGCAGATGTTAGCCTCGGAAAAGTCGATAGGGGGAAGACGAGCCGCGCCGAAAAGCGCTGGTGAAGAAACTCACTCTCGGCATATAGTCAAAGACTCGCTGCGTGTTCGATTCGAGGGGCGTGAGCCAGGCACGCAAGCGCACGAGCAGTAGGTCTTGCGGAGGCGGAATAGATGGCGACTCAGATTTCAGTCACGGACCTTCTGACGGATCGCGCAGGGGAGCGTTTGTCGGTACGGCGCGCAGACGCACTGCCGGGGGCCGAATTTTGGTCCGTTTCGGGGTCCGTGCGCCATTGGAGCATGCACCACGACACGTTCACGGCCAGTTTCGTGCGCGGGCCGACCGAGGCGATGCACGCCAAGTGGCGCTACCGCGGTGCAGAGCGCAGCGTTTCTCGGGGCGACGTGCAGCTCATGGAACCCGGCGAAGTGCACAGCACCACCGCGGTCTCCGAACCGGCCTCGTTCTTCGTCGTCTGGTGGAAGCCAGAGTTGATCAAGACTGCGGCGAGCGAGTTGGGCGTGCCAGGGCTCGTTCATCTTCGCGAGGCGCAGTTGCGCAGTGACCAGCTAAGCTCGGCTTTTTCGGCGCTCGACGGAGCTCTCGAACGGGCGGATTGTGCGTTGGCCGTGGAGCACTGGTTTGCCGAAGTGACCACGCGCGTGCTCGAACTCGCCACGGAGCGCCGCCCGTGCTTGTCCCGGCTTGGCCCGGATCACCCCGCCATTCGCCGCGCACGCCAATGCATCGAGGGGCGGTTTCACGAAACGGTTTCGCTCGACGAGTTGGCGCGAGAAGCTGGGCTTTCGAAGTTTCATCTAGCGCGTACGTTTACGGACAACGTTGGCATGCCGCCGCACCGCTATCAGATGATGCTGAGGCTGCGCACCGCGCGCCGACGCATCGAGGCGGGCGATCCGATCAAGCAGGTGGCGTCGCTCTGCGGGTTCGCCGATGAGTCGCATTTGACGCGCATCTTCCGGCGCTGGTTTGGCGTCGCGCCGGGCGTGTGGCGGCGAGCCATGCGGACACCGCTCGTTCTGAGTTTGCCGACGCAGCAGTGACGTGGCCCGTCCCGGGTCGAGGGCTTGGTTTGCGGGGCCAGAAAGCGCGTGGATGGTCGCGCTCACGTAGCTTGCCGCGAGGTACAGGTAGAGCGCGAACAGCCCAAAGTACCAGACGCGGTCGCTTGGGGCGCGTCGCGGCCAGCTCGGAAACAGCCAGGCTTGCGCTGAGGCGCGCGCCAACCAGAAGGTCGCGAGCAGCAGGCAGAGCAGGCCGCCGAGGGGCGTCGTCAAGAGCTCGTGCGCGCGGGTGCTCACCAAGAGTCCGAGCCCAAGCAAAAGGAAGCCGACCGCGCCAATGAAGATCGCCACGATGCGCGCGTTGATGGCGCTCAGCTTCTGAAAGTCACCTCCCAAATTCAGGGTGCCCCGAATCAGAAAGAACATCGAGGGCAACTGCAGGAAGTGCAGCATGCCAGCCAACGCGAGCATCGTTTCGGAATCGATCAACATGCTGAGGGCCTCCCGAGCTCCGCTCCGGTTGCGTTGCGCAAGCCCTGAATGCGGTCGTCCATGGGCGGTTCGTGGTTCGGATCGACCTCGACGTCGATCAGAAAGGGCCCGTCCGCCGCGAGTGCTTCTGCGATGGCGCCCGCCAACTGCTCGGCCCGTTCTACGCGTGAGGCGCCGACGCCCAGCGCGCGGGCGATGGCGGCGTGGTCGACATGGACACTGAAATGGCCCGCCTCGACGCCGTGTCCCTTGCCGAGCAGCTTCTCGGTGCCGAGGCGTACCAAGCCGTGGCCTGAATTGGAGAGCACGATCACCACGAGCCCGCGGACTTTGGCTTCTGCGGCCGCGTGCAGCTCGAGCCCCTTCGACAGGAACGCCGCGTCGCCGGTCACGCACACTGTGGGCGCCCCCGAACCGAGCCGGACCCCGAGCGCGGCCGCGAGCGGGTGCCCCATGCAAGACCAGCCCATCGGAATGTAACAACGCTGCGGTGGATTGATGCGTAGGCCGTGCGCTACGAAGAGACAGCTCGTCCCGATTTCGGCCACGACGCAGCCGTCAGTGGGTAGCAGGCGCTGGAGTTCGCTGAGAATGCGCTCGGGCAAGATGGGCGAGGCCGCACTCGAGAAGCTCGCTTCACAGCTCACGCGTGGGGA
>JAEUAF010000207.1 GCA_019695485.1 Sorangium sp. | reverse complement strand
GCGCTCGCGAATTGAGCGTGGGCCGCGGCCTGCGGCCAAAAGGCCTAGGTTGGCGGGGGGAGCGTAGCTATGCTCCTCGCCAGATGGTCGACGTGCAAGGTACTCGTGGCGCCGTCCGCGGCGGGGTTTCAGCGGAGCAGCTGGAGGCGCTCTTCGAGCTCCTGGACGACGGCGTTGCCATTCACGAGCTCGTGTTCTCAGACGCGGGCGATGCGGTGGACTATCGGATTCTGCGCGTCAACCCGGAGTACGAACTTCAAGTTGGCCGGCGCCGCACTGAGATTGTCGGCAAGCTCGCGTCCGAGGTCTT
The DNA here is from genome assembly GCA_019695485.1 of Sorangium sp. Lineage (GTDB taxonomy): Bacteria > Myxococcota_A > Polyangia > Polyangiales > Polyangiaceae > PMG-095. The sequence goes on along the minus strand of JAEUAF010000207.1, from coordinate 5,747 downwards.
CGGGGGACCTCCCATCCCCTATTTGCACGAGTACACCGCGGCGGTGAGCGCGTCCGCTCGCGCCCGCTTCGAGGTCTATTCGGCCGGCCTCGAGCGTCACTTCAGCCTGCTCGTGATTCCGCTCGGCGAGTCGGCGTTTGCGACCGTCTTGTCGGACATCGCGCTGCGTAAGAGTCAGGAGGAGGCACTCGAGAAAGGGCGCCTGGCGCAGCGTGCCCTGCTCGACAATCAACCGCATCTAGCATGGCTAAAGGATCAAGAGGGCCGCTTCTTGGCGGTCAATAAGGCGTTCGCGGCCGCCTGCGGGCAGCCGTCGCCGGACGCGGTGATCGGCAAGACGGATCTAGACGTGTGGCCGCGCGAACTCGCGGAGGCGTACCGGGCCGACGACCGCGCGGTGATGGCGTCGGGGCAGCAGAAGGTGGTGGAAGAGCCGATTGACGGCGTGGCCGGAACGCGTTGGTTCGAAACCTACAAATCCCCGGTTTTCACTGCAGACGGCGCTGTGGTCGGGACAACGGGCGTCGCACGCGATGTGACGGCGAGCAAACGCGCTGAACAAGCGCGACTGCAGAGCGAGCGCAATTTCGCGAAGGTGTTCGATCTCAGTCCGGAACCCGTCGCGGTCTCGGCGCTCAGCGGCGAGATCCTCGCGGTCAACCGCGCGTCATGCGAGATCACGGGCTACTCGCGTGAGGAGCTCACCGCGCCGGGCAATACCGGCTTTGGTCTTTGGAAGGATCCTGAGGCGCGCGCTCGCGCCATGGAGCACTTGGAGCGTGAGGGGCGCTTCGAGGATCTCGAATTCAACTTCGTGGCGCGCGATGGGACGCATCGCTATCTCAGGTTGTCGGGCGCCTTGGCGGAGGTCGATGGGCGAAAAGTGATGATCAGCGCGGCGCGCGACGTCACCGAACGCAGGCGGGCCGAGGAGAAGGCGCAGCGGGCCGAAGAGGAGCGCAGAAAACTCGAGATTTCGGTGTTGCAAGCGCAGAAGCTCGAGAGCTTGGGCGTCTTGGCGGGCGGGATTGCGCACGACTTCAACAACCTGCTGACGAGCATTCTCGGTAACGCCGATCTTGCGCTGAGCGAGCTGTCGCCGCTGAGTCCGGCCCGCGTCTATCTCGACGATATCGATCGCGTCAGTCGCCGTGCGGCCGACTTGTGTCGCCAGATGCTGGCTTACTCCGGCAAGGGTCGCTTCGTGATTCAGCCGCTGTCGGTGAACGAGCTGGTTTCTGAGATGGCGCACCTGCTTTCGGTCTCGATCAGCAAGCGAGCCGTCATCAAATACGATTTCGCCGCAAATCTGCCGAGTGTGATGGCGGATGCCACGCAGCTCCGCCAAGTCGTCATGAACTTGATCACGAACGCTTCTGAAGCCATCGGTGACAGCGACGGTGTCGTCACGTTCAGAACCGCGCAACTCGAGTGCGATCAGGCCTATTTGCAGCGCGCCGTGGGTGACCACGAGCTACGAGCGCCCGGACAATACGTGCTGCTGCAGGTCTCCGATACGGGTTGCGGTATGGATCCAGCCACGATGGCGCGCATTTTCGACCCGTTTTTCAGCACCAAGTTCACCGGACGTGGGCTCGGCCTGGCGGCGGTGCTCGGGATCGTGCGCGGGCATGGCGGGGCGCTACTCGTGGACACCGAAAAAGGCCAAGGCACCACGTTCAGGGTCCTGTTGCCGGCGCATGAGCAGCGCTCGGAGGCGCTGAGTGTTCCGCCGTCGATGCCTGAGCTCTGGAAAGGGGAGGGTCTCGTGCTGTTGGCCGATGACGAAGACAGTGTTAGGAGCTTGGGTCGGCGCCTGCTTGAGCGTGCAGGGTTCGAGGTGATCACGGCCCGCGACGGACAAGAGGCCATAGACCTATTTCGAGAGCACAAGTCAGAGGTACGGCTGGTGGTACTCGACATGACCATGCCGCGCTTCGACGGCGAGGCCTGCTTTCGCGAGCTCCGCCGCCTCGACCCCCAAGTCAAGGTCGTGATGACGAGCGGCTACAACGAGCAGGATGTCGTCGAGCGATTCGTCGGCAAGGGGCTGGCCGGCTTCGTTCAGAAGCCTTACAAGGCGGCAGATCTGTTGCCCAAGGTGCGCGCGGCATTACTTTCGGACGCCAAGGTGTAGAGGCGCTCGCCGCGGCAGCGCGGCTCAGTAAGCTTGGGTCATTCGCCGCCAGAATGGGGCTGCCGCAAAGCGTGTCTCGAGCGCGTAGTAGCGGCGCCGCGTAGTGAGGTGCGCGCTTAGCGCTCGCCGAACGGCGGCTGAGTAGTCCGCGAGGGCGCGCGCTTGCGAGTCGGGTGCGGTGAGAATGACCTCACTCGCTGCGAGCGCCCCGCGCATCGCTTCGTACACACCGCCGCCGGACAAGGGATCCCGGCAGATTGCCGCGTCACCCAACGCCAGCCAGCCTGGTCCGCACACCTCCGTCAAGTGGCCGCTGTGCGCTTGGGTCACGAGCAGCGGGCGCACGGGCCTTTCCGTTCCAGTGCGCTGGGCGGTGAAAGGAGCGCTGTGTCGGAGTCGCTGCCAGCGGTCGAGCTGTGACGCGCTTCGCGTCCACAGCGCCGCATCCGTCATGAAAGCCGAGACCACGCGATTGGCGGGGAGTGGCGCGGTGTACCACCAACCGGACTCGATTGGCTCGATGAGCATGGCGCGCCCGGGCTCAGGATTGGCTGCGAAGAAGCCGACCACGCCGATCAGGCGATCTTCGCGTTTCTGCGTCGCGCCGAGCTTTCGGGCCATTGCGGCGCTGCGGCCGCTCGCATCGACGACCCAGTCTGCCGACCATTCGCGTTGGGGGCGAGGTCCAGCCGAAGTGATCCGAAAGCCGCGACCACCGCGTTCGACAGCCCCGATGCGTATTCCGAGGCTCAGCGTTGCACCGGCCTCGCGTGCGGCCCGCCGCAGCATCGCGTCGAAGCATTCCCGGCGCACGTGGAAGCCCGAGCCGTGCGGGTTCGCGATGAACGAGTAGAGTTCTGGTGTGTCGGCTCCCCATAGCGATTGTACGCCGTATGACGGCAATGGCTCGTCGCGCAGAAACGCTTCCCACAGGCCGAGGCGCAGCAGTAATGGCTTGATTGCGGGAGGTAGGGTTTCGCCGATCCGGGGCGCGTGGTCGTCACTCTGGCGGTCGATAAGGCTGACGTCGACCCCCGCACGCGCGAGCAAGCAGGCGAGCGTGGCCCCCGCGGGTCCCGCGCCGACGATGAGGACACGCGTACGCTTGGCGCACATCAGCCTGCCTTGGGTTTTGCCGGTTTTCCTCGCTCGGACTCGAAAAATCCGTCGTCGTGACCGATCACGACGCCGAGTTTGAACCAGTTTTCCACCATCTGCTGCGGCGAGTCGACGAGATCCCGAATCCAAGCCAGTTGCTCGGCGCCCTTACGCGGAAAGACCTCATCGGGACGCTGCGACGGCCACCAGGCATAGTCCCCGTCTTGCGTGCAGTCCACGAAGTCAGCCTGCCACGGCACCGCCAACTGACAGGTAATGTCGCCCGCTTCTTGCGCGCTGTGTGACAGCCGAAACGGCTCGATCAGGGCGAGCTCATCGCGCAGCCGCCAACCCGCTTCGATGCCTGGATAGAAGGCAGCACCCACGCAGGCTTCGAGCGCGGCTCGGTCCAAGCCGTGGGCCGTGACGTCGTGGCTCGGCTGAGGAAGCTCCCCGCTCCAATCGTCCAGGCATTGGCCGAGGCTCCACTTCTGCAAGCGCGCATACTGGCAGCGTGTGAGCGGTTGATTCCCACCCGCTGCGTAGTGATCGGACCAAATCATCGGCATGTCGCCGTCTGACGCGGCGTTGTAGGCGAGCGCAGGGTCGCGCAGGCGCTCGAAAATAGCGCGCCTCAGGCTGAGCGGCGTGCCGTAAGCGAACGCTGGAGGCAACGTCATGTGGCTCATGGCAGCCATTTTACTGACCCAGCGCATGTTGATGGCTCGCGCCAGCAGCGGGTAAATGTCTCGCGTGAATGAGGGCAAGACGGGGTCAGCGAGCAGCCCCGCGTCGACCGCGCGCTGGTAGAGCATGTCGTACAGCGTGATGATTCCGGTGATCGCCGGCGCGAAGTCCGGCGGCGCCGCGATCACCCAAGCGGGTAGCACTTCGATGGGTGCGCTCGCTCCGTGCAGCGTGACCTCGGCGCTGACGGGTCCGTCGGAAGTGTCATCGTGCCAGCCATCGTTATTGGCGAATTGCGCGAGTGGGCGCCCGCTCGGCTGCGATTCCGAATGCCCTCGCCCGCCAAAGACGAGCAGCCGACCACGGTCGTCCGTGCGCGCCTCACCGAGCGGCACTTCTTTGCCGAGAAATTTGCCGGTGTCGAAGTGAGCGTGCGCATTTGCCCCGGTGAGAGTTCGTGGCCCGGGGTCGATCACCAGGGAGCTGCGATCCGAAACGTCGGCGTTACGTAGCGGCGTGTTTCGCCGTAGCCCTTCGAATTCGTGATACGCGGCCTTCTTGTTGGCGACGTGCACCGTCCAACGAATCGTCGCGTCATGGGCCGTGACTTCCCCGAGTGGGCGGTCGAGGGCGTCGTAGCCAAACAAGCGAAAGCGCTGCGCCTGTCGTTTCATGCGCCCGGCGGCGTCTTTGTAGCCGCCGTGCGGGTGTCGCACGACTCCGGGCAACTCCGGCGCCAGGAAGTGTTCGTCCGGGCTGTTGCCCAAGCGAGCGATGCCGATTGCGGGGTGAATGCGTAGCTTGCAAATCTCCGACATGTAGTCGCCTAAACCTACTCTGGACTAGCCAAGCTTGAGCCAAGCGCCCATCGAGGGGACACGGTCGTGATCGACGAGGAACACCAGATAGTGGCCGGGAGGGGCGATGTTGCCGTTCGGCGGAGCGACGGCGTCGACGCTGGTGCCGCTGGCGGAACTGATCACGCATTCGATGTGGCGCTGCGCCTGATTGAAGCCGTGCGTGACAGCGCCAGGTCGCATCAAGACCACTCTGGAGATGGCCGTTGCGGTAGGGCAGTGCACGGTGAAGGCAGCGCCATACGCGATCGCGGCTGGTGCACTGGTGAGGGTGGGCCGCGTCATGAAGAAGTACGGCGGGAGGTAGCGCTCGTTGGGAGTCGAACCCCCGTTCGGGTCCCCACCAACTAAGACGCTGCCGTCAGGCAGCAAAATGGCCGTCGAATGATAGCCGCGGCGGTACTTCATGGAGGGCCCGAGCGCGAAACCGGCGCCAGGATCCTCGGGATCGAAGAGCTCGGCGGGCCCGCCATCGGTCAACGTCTCGATTCCGCCTACGACGAGCAGGCGTCCGTCCGGCAACAACACCGAGTTCGTCTTGTCGCGCGGCACGTTCATGTTGGGCAGTGCTTCCCACGCTGGAGTTGCTGGCAGAGGCACTGAGAGGTTGATCCATTCGGCACTCTGCATGGCATCCGCCGGTTGCCCGCCGGCCACTAGGACGCGCGCTTCGTAGAGGGGCGGCCGCAGCGCGAGCAGCGCGGCCGTGCCGTCCATATTCACGCCGCGTTGCGTTGCGATTTGATTGTACTGCTTGGCAGGGTCATCGATGACCGGCGTCGCCGTGTGGTTGAAGCGCCGCGCCGGCTTCTGGGGACCCGCGATGAACAGCTCGCCGTCTGGAAGCAGGAAGGTCCACGGATAATAGAAGTAGTTGAAAGGCAGCGCCTTCGGGGCACTCCACGAGCCGACGCCGCCGGGCGTAAAGATCTCGAACGAGGCGGCCGTCGCACCGCCGCCGACGCCGT
>JAEUAF010000248.1 GCA_019695485.1 Sorangium sp. | reverse complement strand
CACGCTCCAACGAGTGTTCCGACGATTGCTGCCACCACCGCTCTCGGCCCGCGGAGCCTCACGCCATGATCCTCGAAGCGCTCGAGGAAATTCTGAGCGTGCTTTGGCGCAACAAGCTGCGCACGTTGTTGACGGCGCTCAGCGTGGCTTGGGGCATGTTCATGTTGGCGTTGTTGATGGGCGCGGGGCGCGGGCTCGAAAACGGCGTGGGCTGGGAATTTCGCGACGATGCCACGAACTCGATTTGGCTGTTCAGCGGTAAGACCAGCATGCCCTTCAAAGGGCGGGGGCCCGGGCGTTCGATTCACTTCGACAACGACGACTATGACGCGCTCGGTCGCAGCGTGCCGGAGCTCGAGCACCGAAGCGCGCGCTTTTACCTGTGGGGCGAGTTCTTCGTCAGCTACGCGGGCAAGCACGCCGCGTTCGACATCCGCGGCGCCCATCCCGGCCATCGCTATCTCGAGAAGACCGAGATGCTGCGCGGGCGTTTCTTGAACGATGCCGATGTGCGCGCGCGGCGCAAGGTCGCGGTGATCGGCAAGCGCGTGCGCGAGAGTCTATTTGGAGACAAAAACCCGATCGGTGAGTACATCCAAATCCGAAAGCTCTCCTACCAAGTGGTGGGCGAATTCGAGGACGTGGGCGGCGAGGCCGAGCTCCGTAAGATCTACGTCCCGATCAGCACCGCACAGCTCGTCTACAACCAACCGCGCACGCTGCACCAATTGATGTTCACGATTTTGACGACCGACGTCGAGCGCAGCAAGGCCATCGCTGAAATCGCGCATCGCCTGCTGGCGAACCATCATGATGTGTCGATGGGCGATCGGCGCGCGATCCGCGTGCAAAATAACCTCGAGCAATTCATGAAGATGACGCAAATCTTCGACTGGATTCGGGTCTTCGTGTGGATCGTCGGCATCGGCACGCTGCTGGCTGGCATCGTGGGCGTCAGCAACATCATGCTCATCTCGGTGGCTGAGCGCACCAAGGAGATCGGCATCCGCAAAGCGCTTGGGGCCACGCCGCTCTCCATCGTTGGCATGGTGGTCATCGAATCCGCGCTGGTCACCGCGGCGGCCGGCTACAGCGGGCTCTTCGCCGGAATCTTCGCGGTGGACGCGTTGGCTGAGAAGGCCGGCGACGCGCCGTTCTTTCGACAACCGAGCGTCGACCTCGGAGTCGCGCTGATTGCGGCCGCTATTTTGGTGATCGCGGGCGGGCTCGCGGGGCTATTTCCGGCACTGCGCGCGGCGCGCGTCGATCCTATCGTGGCCTTGCGCCAAGGCGAATAGCGCGGAAACTCCAAGGCACGCCGATGTTCGACCTCGATTCATGGCAGGAAATCGCGCAGAGCTTGGCGCGCAACAAGCTACGCGGCTTGCTCACGGCGTGCGGCGTGTTCTGGGGGATCTTCATGCTGGTCACGATGCTCGGCATCGGCCGCGGCCTCGAGCAAGGCACGCGCAAGAACCTCGGCAACATGACGATGCGCAGCGTCTTCATTTGGACGCAGCGCACCTCCCTGCCCTACCGCGGCTTGCAACCGGGGCGCTATCTACGTCTACGCAACGACGACATCGCGGCGCTCAGGCGCGTACCCGGCGTGAAGTACGTGGCTCCGCGCTTACAACTCGGCGGCTGGCGAGACGGCCAGAACGTGATCGCGGGTGCCAAGTCTGGCAACTTTACGGTGATGGGTGATTATCCCGACTTTCGCCACGTGGAACCGATCCAGGTGCTGCACGGGCGCTTCCTGAATTGGCGGGACGTGAACGACGTGCGAAAAGTGGCGGTGCTGGGCGATCAGACGCGCGGCGTGCTGTTCGGCGATACCGATCCGATCGGCAAGTACATCCAAGTTAAGGGTGTTTACTTGCAGGTGATCGGCGAGGTGACGACCGACCGCACAGGCGACGACGGCGACCGCGTGCGCTTCTCGGTGTTCGTGCCGTTCTCCACGTTCCAGCGAGCCTTCAACGACCGTGACCACGTGGGCTGGTTCGCGCTGGGTGCGAAAGACAAGGCAGCTCCCGAGGTGGTCGAATCCGCCGCCAAGAGCGTGCTGGCCGCGCGCCACACGGTTCACCCGCAAGATCAGGACGCGATTGGCTCGTACAACGCAGCCGCCCAGATTGCCAAGGTGGAAGGCCTATTCCGCGGCCTTCGCCTGTTCATTTGGTTCGTGGGAACGCTGACTTTGCTCGCTGGCGTGCTCGGAGTGAGCAACATCTTGCTCATCACCGTGAAGGAGCGCACGCGTGAGCTCGGCGTGCGGAAGGCGCTCGGCGCCACGCCCTGGACCATCGTTTCGATGGTTTTGAAGGAGGCGGTGGTGCTCACCTCGCTCTCGGGCTATCTGGGATTGGTGGCTGGAGTGGGCGCGCTCGAACTCTTGACCAAGGTGCTGGAGCGGCTGCCGAATGCGCCGTTGAATCGGCCCGAAGTCGATCTGCGTGTGGCACTGAGCGCCATGCTCGTGCTGGTGCTATCAGGCACGTTGGCGGGGGTGGTGCCCGCCCGCCACGCCGCACGCATCAGCCCGGTCGAAGCCCTGAGAACCGAATGACTCGTCGCCCCCTCCTTCGCCCCGAACCCTCGCCGACCTGCGGCCAAGTGCTCCACGCTCGCCAAGCCCTGACACGCGCATGATACGCCGCCTGCTTCCATTGTTCGTCGCCTTCGCGATTCTGGGGATCTTCGCCTGGACGCTGGTCTTTCTCTATAAGAAATCCGAGGCGCGGCCGATCGTCTACGAGACGACGCACGCTGAGCGGCGCGATATTATCAAGAAGACGGTCGCGCCGGGCGCCATCGTGCCGCGCCGTGAAGTCGCGATCAAACCGCGCGTGTCGGGGGTGATCGAAAAGCTGCTCGTGAACGCGGGCGACCCGATCAAAGACAAAGCGCTGATCGCAGAAATCCGTATCATCCCCAACATGGTGAGCGTGAACCAGGCCGAGGCCAGCGTGCGCTCGGCGCACATCAGCCTCGAAACCGCGCAGCAAGAGTTCGAGCGCTTGAGCAAGCTGCGCGAGCAGGGCCTCGTCAACCAGGGCGAATTCGCGCAGCAACAGTTGGCCTTCAAGCTCCGGCAAGAAGAGCTCGATGCCGCGGAGAACAACCTGTTGTTGGTGCGCGTCGGCGCCTCCAAGAAGGCCGGCAAAGTCTCGAATCTGGTGTACTCGACCGTTAGTGGGATGGTGCTCGAAGTGCCCGTGCGCGTGGGCGGCAGCGTGATCGAAGCCAACAACTTCAACGAAGGCACGACCATCGCTTCCGTGGCGGACATGAGCGACCTGATTTTTCAGGGCCGCGTCGACGAATCGGACGTGGGCGGCGTGAAAGAGGGCATGCCGGTATCGATCGCCGTGGGCGCGCTCGCGGATCAGCGCTTCGACGGCACGCTCGAGTACATTTCGCCGAAGGGCGCCGAAAAGGAAGGCACCATCCAATTCGAGGTGCGCGTCGCGGTGAAGCTCAAGCCGGACGCGACACTCCGCGCCAACTACAGCGCCAACGCCGACATCATCCTCGACCGCCGCGACCAAGTGCTCGCGGTCGCCGAAAGCGCGGTCATCTTCGACGGTGAGAAGACCTTCGTCGAAGTCGAGAACCCCCCGCAACACTTCGAGCGACGCCCGGTTTCGCTCGGCCTCTCCGACGGCCTGTGGGTCGAGGTGAAGAGCGGCCTCGAGGAAAAGACCAGCATCAAGAAGCAAGACCCAGGCGTCGGCGGCCCGAACCCCGCCGCCTCAGGGGCACGACCGAAGCGCTAGGCGCGGGCCCGCTACTGCACCGTAAGCGTGTGCACGTAGCGGATGCCGGATTTCAGCACTCGGAACAGGTGCGAGTCGGTGCCGCCCAGGTTCAAGAACAGCACGACTTGCCCATAGTCGACGTCGACCAAGTATTCGCGCGGCTGGGGCGCAACGCTTTGATCGGGGATCCCCACGTTGCAGCTCGAGTTTGGGCCATCGCCCGTGTAGGCGCCGCCTTCGAGACGCGCGCAGGGCATGCCCCATGGCACAGCCACGCTCTTGTCGGCCCAGTACGCGAAATACGCATAGCCCGCGTCGTGCAATTGCTGTCGCGTCAAGCGCTGATCTGCGGGCACCAGCGACCAATCCTCCGCCTGAGAGTACTTCAGGTAATTCGCGGCATTGAATTGCCAATCGCCCTGGTCGGTGACAACGGCGTAGATCTCGGAAATCTGGGCTCCGCTCACTTTCAAGCGCACACCGAGCACGTACGGATGGCTCGCGTCGGTGATGATGATTTCAGTGAACGAGGCGCAGGAATCCACGTCGAGCAGGTTGCGATGGAACACGGGGTGCAGCGCCGTCGACCACAGACCTTGCCCGAGCGCGACCGTCTTATCGTTCTCGATGTATTTGGCCGAAGCGCTCAAGGGCAGCGCCGAGTAGCTGCCGGCTTCCAACGCCGCGAGGTAGCTGTTCACGGCCGCCTCGAGCCCAGATCGATCGCAGCCGAGCGATCCGCTGCCGCCTGCCGCCATGCCGGCGGCGCCGCCGCTGCTAGTCCCGCCGTTGACGACGCTTCCGCCGCTCGCAGTCGTAGCGCCGCCCGCATTGGCGCGCCCGGCGGTGTTCGCTGTGCCGCCCGACGTCACACCGCCAGCGCTCGGCGCGCCACTCGCCGCTGCACCGCCCGCGGCGCGGCCCGCCATTGCCGTGTTTCCACCGCCGTCAGCCCTGCCGCCGGCTCCGAGCGCGCCGCCCACGGCCGAGCCGGCGACAGCGGCCAAGGCGCCGCCGTTCGCGGTGCCCCCTGGCTGGGCCAC
>JAEUAF010000229.1 GCA_019695485.1 Sorangium sp. | reverse complement strand
CTCCGAGCACGGCTTCCACCGCGGAGGCCGCAGCGCCGCGGCCGGTGACGCTCGTTCCAGCGCCGCGTCGCGCCGCGAGCGACGACGCCGGCGTCGCCAAAGTCGGACGGTCGCGCGAGTCGTCGTCGTCGCTCGGCATCGGGCCAGAGGTTCGCGCGTTCGCGGGCGGCGCATTCTTGTGGGGAGCTTATGCGCGCTTCGCCGTTGCTCGCTTCGCCTTCGGCGCACGAGCGTTGCACGGCGGGGCGACGTCGCCGCTGGGCGAGGTCTCGGCCACGCTCATTCACGCCACCGCCGCGTTGCGCTTCCACGAGTGGCGACTCGGGGAGCACAGCGCGTTTGCGTGGGGCCCACGTCTCGGCTTAGGGGTCGTCAGCGTGACGGGCACGCCAGCGGCGTTCGACATTACGGGATTCGTAGAGCGCGGGCCCTACGTCGACGCCGCCGTGTCCGCGGAGTTGGGTGTGACGGTGGCTCGCTGGTTGCGCCTCGACGGCGCGCTCGAACTCGGGCTGGCGTACGGTCTGGTGGCGCAAGCGGGGGGGACTCCTGTGGCGGAATATGGAGGACCTTTCGTTGGCGTTTCAGTCGGCGTGGCGTTCGAGCTCTGAACGAGTGAACGACACGCACCGGCGAGCACTTTTGGGGCTCTCGCGCCAGGCCGAGGCATGATCTGCAACAGGTTTGGCTGGAGGCTCCACACTCGCCCTACGAAGCTCTCAGGAGCGGGGCAGAAATGCTCGTTGGCGTCGGGCCCTGCGCACTTGGCGCGTGGCCTCCGGCAGAGTACCTATTCAGCATGAAATCAGCGCCGTGCGTGCTGACGATCAATGGCGGCTCCTCGAGCATCCGTTTCGCCGTCTACGCGGGCGCTGAAGCGTCGGGACTCAGGCTCACCGGCAAGATCGAGCGCATCGGCCTCAAAGGTGCAGCGCTTTCCGTCGAGGAAGTCGGACGCGGACATTCCGTGCACCCGAGCCTCCCTTTGGCCGACCACGCAAGCGCAGTCGCCGTCCTCATGGATTGGCTCGAGGCGCAGCCCATTTTTGCGTCGATCGAGGCGGTCGGCCATCGCGTCGTGCATGGCATGAAGCGTTCCGAGCCGGAGCCCGTCACGCCCAAACTCCTGGCGGAGCTTCGCCGCATCACGGCCTATGATCCCGAGCACTTGCCCCGCGAAATCGCTCTGATAGAGGCATTCCGACGTCGCCATCCACGGCTGCCGCAAGTGGCGTGCTTCGATACCGCGTTTCACCGCAAAATGCCGCGCGTCGCCCGGCTCTTACCGATCCCACGACGCTACCAAGCGCAGGGAGTCGAGCGCTATGGCTTTCACGGCCTGTCGTACGCTTACGTGCTCGAAGAACTGACGCGCATCGCTCCGGCTCTCGCTCGTCGTCGAGTGATTCTCGCGCATCTCGGCAACGGTGCGAGCCTCGCCGCGCTGCACGGTGGCCAGAGCATCGACACCAGCATGGGCTTTACGCCGGCGGCCGGGTTGATGATGAGCACGCGCACGGGCGATTTGGATCCCGGCGTCGCCTACTACTTGTCGCACAGCGAGCGCATGACAGCCGCGCGATTTCAACGCATGGTAAACCATGAGTCGGGGTTATTGGGCGTGTCCGGACGCTCCTCGGATTTGCGCGATTTGTTGGCACGTGAGGCATCCGATGCGCGTGCCGCGGACGCCATCGCGTTGTTTTGCTATCAAACCAAGAAGTGGATTGGCGCCTTCGCGGCCGCGCTCGGCGGCCTGGATGCGCTGGTATTTACCGGTGGCATCGGCGAGAACGCAGCGCGCATCCGGACCAGAATCTGCGACGGGCTCGGCTTTTTGGGGATCAAGCTCAGCGAACCCCAGAACGCCAAGACCCGAGCGGTCATTTCAACGAAGCAGAGTCGCGTCTCGGTGCGCGTGATTGCGACGAACGAAGAACTGATGATTGCTCGTTCGGTCCTGCGCTGCCGCGAGGCGCGTAGGGCCGCTCGCTGAGTCGAGGTCTGCTCTTTTTTTGGAGAAGGGTGATTCCCAGTGGAAACCACAGCGCCGAACGTCAAAACACTCACCCCCGAAATGCTCGCGCGGATGGATGCGTACTTTCGTGCCGCCAACTACCTGTCCGTTGGCCAAATCTACCTGTGCAAAAATCCCCTGCTCAGGCGCCCGCTCGAGCTTTCGGACATCAAGCACATGCTGCTCGGTCATTGGGGCACGACGCCGGGCCAGAACTTCATCTACGTGCATTTGAACCGGGTCATTCGCAAGTACGACCTCGACATGATCTACATCTCGGGGCCGGGGCACGGCGGGCCGGCTGTCGTGAGCAATACCTACCTCGAGGGCAGCTACAGCGAGATCTACCCCGACATCAGCCAGGATGAGGCGGGGCTCCAGAAGCTCTTCCGACAGTTCTCGTTCCCAGGGGGAATTCCGAGCCACGCCTCGCCGGAGTGTCCCGGCTCGATCCACGAGGGCGGAGAGCTTGGGTATTCGCTCAGCCACGCCTTCGGGGCGGCCTTCGACAATCCAGAACTCATCGTGGCTTGCGTGGTTGGGGACGGCGAGGCCGAGACTGGGCCGCTCGCCACGGCGTGGCACTCGAACAAGTTTCTCGACCCCGCGACCGACGGCGCGGTGCTGCCGATCTTGCACCTTAACGGCTACAAAATCGCAAATCCCACGCTGCTGGCGCGCATCCCCCGCGCCGAACTCTCTCAGTTGCTGCAAGGCTACGGTTGGACCCCGTACTTCGTCGAGGGCCACGACCCGTCCGCGATGCACGAGGCGATGGCGGCCACGTTGGACGCCGCCGTCGAGCAGATCCGAACCATTCAGTCGACGGCGCGCAGCGCGGCCGAGTCCACTCGGCCAGCCTGGCCCATGATCGTGCTCGCGTCGCCCAAGGGCTGGACGGGGCCCAAGTTTGTCGACGGTGTTCCGAACGAGGGCACGTTCCATTCGCATCAGGTTCCCGTGTCGCACCCGGGCGCGCATCCCGAACACCTCAAGCTGATTGAGGATTGGTTGAAGAGCTATCGGCCCGAGGAGCTCTTCGACGCGGCGGGGCGCCTGGCGCCGGAACTCGCGGAGCTCGCTCCTCGCGGTGAGCGTCGCATGGGCAAAAATCCCCACGCAAACGGCGGGATCTTACTGAGAGACCTGCGGATGCCGGACTTTCGGGACTATGCGTTCGCTGTGCCGTCGCCGGGTGTGCGCGGCATCGGCGATACGCATGTGCTCGGGCGGTTCTTGCGCGACGTCGCGAAGCTCAACGATGAGCAGCGAAACTTCCGTGTGTTCGGGCCGGACGAGACGCTCTCGAACGGCCTCGAAGCGCTGTTCGACGTGACCAATCGCCAGTGGTTCGGAAGTCGTGAGCCCGGCGACGAATTGCTGGCGCAAAGCGGGCGGGTCGTCGAAATGCTGAGCGAGCACCAGTGCGAAGGCTGGCTCGAGGGCTACTTGCTGAGCGGGCGACACGGCGTCTTCAATTGTTACGAAGCGTTCATCCACATCGTCGACTCGATGTTCAACCAACACGCCAAGTGGTTGAAAGTCACTTCCAAACTCGAGTGGCGTCGGAAGATCGCCTCGCTGAACTACCTGCTCGCGTCGCACGTTTGGCGCCAGGACCACAACGGGTTCACGCACCAAGACCCAGGCTTCATCGATCACGTGGTGAACAAGAAGGCAGAAATCGTGCGTGTTTATCTACCTCCCGACACGAACTGCCTGCTCTCGGTGATGGACCACTGTCTCAGGAGTCGCCACTACGTGAACGTCGTGATCGCGGGCAAGCACCCCGCTCCACAATGGTTGAGCATGGACGCCGCCGTCAAACACTGCACGCGCGGCATCGGCATCTGGCAGTGGGCGAGCAATGATCAGGGCAGCGTGCCGGACGCGGTGATGGCTTGTTGTGGGGACGTGCCGACCCTAGAGACGCTCGCTGCCGTCGCGCTGCTGCGGGAACGCCTGCCCGGCTTGAAGCTCCGTGTGGTCAACGTCGTCGACCTGATGAAGCTACAGCCGCAGAGCGAGCACCCGCATGGCTTGAGCGACCTCGAATTCGACGAGCTCTTCACCGTCGACAGACCGGTCATCTTCGCCTTCCACGCCTATCCTTGGTTGATCCACCGGCTCACGTACCGCCGCACGAATCACGCTAATATTCATGTCCGGGGCTACAAGGAGGAGGGCACGATCACGACGCCCTTCGATATGACCGTGCTAAACGACTTGGATCGCTTTCATCTGGCGATGGACGTCGTCGATCGCGTCCCCGAGCTCGGCAGCCAGGGCGCCTATTTGAAGCAGGCGCTGCGAGACAAGCTGATCGAGCACCAGCAATACATCCGCGAGCACGGTCAAGATCTACCCGAAATCCGCAATTGGGAATGGGCCACGAGCAGCGCTGGCAAAGCGGGCTAGCGGGCCTCGCGAGGCGCCGGGCGTCCTCGCGGCTGGATCGGTATTCGAGCGCAGGCGTGGACTGCCGCTCGTCCGCAACTCATGGCGCTTCGATGCGCGCCCCGATGGGTACCCGAGCGCCAGACCTCCGCGAAGCCCGCAGCAAGAAGCGCTTCGCTAGCTCGACGACGGCAAGATAGGTGAGCGTCGCCGTGCCGAGAAACAAGAAGTACCCTGCCGGGAGCGGCGCGAAGCCAAGCACGCCGGCGAGCGGCGAGTACGGCAAGACTATTCCGACTAAGACGACGGCCAAGGTGGTGATGGCGAGCGGCAGGCTCGGGCGACTCGCGAACGGATTGCGCGGCGTGCGAATCACGAACAGCACCAGCGTTTGGGTCGCCAACGACTCGACGAACCAACCCGTATGAAACAAAACCTCTCCCGCGTGAAAGAAGCGTAAGAGGACGTAGAACGTCAAAAAGTCGTAGATTGAGCTGAGCGGACCGATAATCAGCATGAAATTGCGGATCGTGCGGATGTCCCAGCGCTGCGGCCGTTGCGTTACCTCCGCTTCGACATTGTCCGACGGGATGGTGATCTGGGCCATGTCGTAGAGCAGGTTGTTGAGCAACACCTGCGTCGGAAGCATCGGCAAGAAGGGGAGAAATGCCGAGGCCCCCGCCATGCTGAACATGTTGCCGAAATTCGAGCTCGTCCCCATCAGCAAGTACTTGGTTACGTTCCCGAACGCTCTTCGCCCCTCCAGAATCCCCCGATGAAGAGCGCTCAGGCTCTCCTCGAGCAAGATGATGTCGGCCGCGTCGCGGGCGACGTCGACGGCGGAAGCGACGGAGATCCCCACGTCCGCGGCGTGCAGCGAGGGAGCGTCGTTGATTCCATCGCCGAGATAGCCGACCACGTGGCTTCGGTGCTTGAGTGCGAGGATCACTCTGTTCTTCTGAGCGGGGGAGAGCCGCGCGAAGACGGTGGTTCTCTCCGCGACTTGCGACAGGGCCCAGTCGTTCATGGATTCGAGCGCGCTGCCAAGCACCATCGTGTCCGCGTCGAGGCCGACCTCGGTGCAGACATGTCGGGTTACGAGCTCGTTGTCGCCCGTGAGAACCAAGACACGCACGCCATCACGTTGCAGCGAAGGCAAGGCTTCTTTGGCGCCGGGGAGCGCTGGGTCGGCGAAGCTCAGGAACCCGAGTAAGACTAGCTCTCGCTCGTCGCTCCGGGAATACGAGGCCTCGGCGTCGACTTTGCGCTTGGCCACCGCGAGCACGCGAAATCCGCGCGCGCTCAGCGCCTCATAGGTTTCGCGACAGCGGGCCCGGAGTTCCGGCGTGAGCGGCTGCTCCTCACCGGAGCTCGCCTGGTGCGCGGTCACGCACTCCAGGAGTCCCTCGGGGGCACCCTTGGCAATCAGCCAGCGCTCTCCCGCTTGCTCGACCACGATGGAGAGCCGGCGCCTCTCGAAGTCGAACGGGATTTCGTCTACTTTCGTGTAGCCAGCCGCGGCCGGCGCTTCGGGTCGTTCTAGGATTGCGGTGTCGAGCGGGCTCCGGATGCCGGTCTCGAATTTGCTGTTCAGTCGAGCAAAGAAGAGCGCCGTGTCGCTGGGGGCGCCGAACGCATCCAGCGACGACTCGAAGCTCATCACGCCGCGGGTGAGCGTGCCGGTCTTGTCGCTGCAGAGCACGTCGATGCTACCCAGGTTCTGGATTGCGGAGAGGTGCTTGACGATGACCTTGTGCTTGGCCATCGCGACGGCGCCACGCGCTAGCGTCGCGGACGTGATCATCGGCAGGAATTCGGGCGTGAGGCCGACCGCGAGCGCGACCGCGAACAGCAGCGACTCGAACGCGCTGCGATGCATGGCGATGCGGACGACCAGGATGAACATGACCAGGCCGAAGACCGCCTTCATGATCAGGGAGCCAAACTGCTTGATGCCGCGATCGAACTCGGTATCGGGCGCCCGCGTCCGGAGTCTGGTCGCAATGTCCCCGAAGGTTGTGTTGGTTCCAGTGGCGATGACCAGCGCCGTCGCGGTGCCGCTCACGACGGAAGTGCCAAGCGAGACTTTTGTGGCGTCGGTAGCGTCCCCAGCCTTGAATTCCTTCTCGACCGGCATCGATTCCCCGGTCAGAGCGGATTCTTGGACGTGGAGATCTTTGGCTTCGAGCAAGCGCGCGTCTGCCGGCACGAGGTCGCCGGCGGATAGGCGAATGACGTCACCGGGCACGACCTCGGCGCGGTGGATTTCCATGAACACGCCGTCGCGCCGAACCGTGGCCAACGGCGCGACGGCTTTGCGCAAACGCTCCGCGGCCTGCTGTGAGCGAAAAGTCTGAAAGAAGTTGAGCCCCACGCTCAGCGAGACAATGACGACGATGATCGAAGCGTTGACGACCTCGCCGACGAACGCCGAGACCACGCTCGCGAAGAGCAAAATGGCCACCAGCGGATTGGCGAACTGCACTAGCAGCTCGACCCACTGCGATCGCTGCTTTTTCGGAGCGGGATCGTTGGGCCCGTACTGGCGGAACCGCTCCAGTGCTTCCTGGGAGCTGAGACCCGCCTGGGCGGATTCAGTCGACATCACGCGGTCATTGTCGCACCGCCAACACGGAACAGGGAGCCTTTTCCACGAGCGTGGCGGCCACGCTGCCCAACATCACGCGAGACACGTTGCTCCGCCCGCGCGTGCTGACCACCAGCAGCTCTGCCGGTAGCGCCTCGACCAATTTTAGGACCTCGCTGGTCGGATCGCCATCGACGATTCGGATCTCGCCCGGCGCCGAGAAGCGCGCAAGCGCATCCTGGATGATTTGTTTGGCGAGCGCCGCACGTTGCGCGGTGATGTCGGGCGTTTCAAGGACAGGGATCGCGCCGAGGAGAGCCATCGCCGGCTCGGTGCGCCGGGATAGGGCTTCCGTCGCATGCACGATGACCAGCGGACGTTGGCGGCGGCTCGCCTCACGCGCCCCCGCCTCGATGGCAAGCTGCGCCGGATCGGACAGGTCGGTGGCCACGAGGATCGCACCTTCGTGGCGCGGGCGTGCCACGAGCACGGCAGAAGTTGCATAGCGCACGACGTGCTCGGCCACGCTGCTCGAGAACAGTCGACCGAGCCCCGAGCGCCCGTGGCTTCCGACCACGATCAG
>JAEUAF010000216.1 GCA_019695485.1 Sorangium sp. | reverse complement strand
CCTGTGCGTGGCGCTCGGTCGTGCGGGGGACGAGGTTGCGATCGACGCCTTGGGGCGCTTGGCGAGTCATCCGGCGCCCGAGGTGGCGAGCGCAGCGCTCTCGGCGATTTCTCGGATTGGCGGCTCGCTTGCGCGCGCGGCACTCGAACAGCGTCTGAGCGCGGCGCCGGATTCGGAGTTGGAAGGGATTGTAGAAGCGGTGGTGGCGCTCGGTGGGGACGATGCGTCCGAGGTTTTGCGGCGCGCGGCGCGCTCTCGCCGGGTAGCCCTGCGCACGGCGGCCGGAGGCGCCATCGAGCAATTCGACGAGGGTTGGGTGCATGAGCTCATGCTAGAGAAGCTCGCGGGCCCGGAAGCCCTGCGCGCCGCCACCTATTTTGCGGACACGCTAGAACCGAAGGTTGTGCCGCGCCTCGAGGAACTCGCTCGCCAGAGCGCAGGGGAGCTGCAAGCTGCCGCGTTGACGGCGCTCGTTCAGCAGGGGCCGCCCGGCCATGCGCGTCTCGAGCGCTTGGCATTCGACGATGAGCTTGGTGACGCGGTGCTCGAGGCGGCCAAGGACGTGCGCGGGCTGCGTCTCACGCTCCGCGCGGCGAGCATCGAACGTTTGCGCGTGGGCGGGCTGACCTCGAGCGCGGTGTTCGACTATTTGGCGCGGGACCTGACGGATGAGGCCCGCGAGGCGCTTCGGCAGGCTGCGCGCGAGCCGGCGAGCAGCGAACGCGCTCTCGACGCGCTCGCGTCTCGCGGCGATACGGCCTCCCGACGCGTTCTCGTGGAGCTCGCGCGCGACGGAAACCGCGAGCTTGCCTGCCTGGCCCAGATGAAACTCCTGGAGCGCCCCGACTCGCGGGCCTGGGAGGACATCGCCCGGGTGCGGGCCCCCGGCCTGGTTCCGGCGGTTCGTCAGGCCTTGCAGAGCCTGAACGCGCCAGAAGCATCGGGTCGCGGCTGGCTCGCCATCGAAAAATAGTGACGTGAGCGTGAGCCGGATCCGTTCCCGGCCGCCACTTACGTCTTGGACACCTTTCGGTGTCCCCGAACTGCTTGTCCAGCGGAGCGGCGGGTGCCGCAGGGCCGTGCTGTGCGCGCCCTGCGCACTCGGTCGTCGCCATCAATTTAGGGAGACCGCCCACATGAACGTCGTCAACCCGCGTCGCTCGGAGGTGCTGCGCCAGCGCTCGACCCGACTCCTCAGAACCCTGGCCGCTCTCGCCTGCCTGGGCGTTGGCGTCGCTATCGCGGGCTGTTCCTCCTCGAAGACCGATTTTTCGCTCGATCCGGGCGCTTCCTCCGGGGGTTCCACCAATCCCACTCCCGCTTCGGGTGGCACATCGGTCATGTTGCCACCTCCAGGCGGCGGTACGAATCCCGGCGGGGGCGCCACGGGTGGTGGTCCTTGCCAGGGCCTTGCTTGTCAGCAGAAGGCCTGCGCGAGTGGCACGACCAGTATCTCCGGCAGGGTCTACGACCCGTCCGGCACGTTGCCACTCTACAACGTGATGGTTTACGTGCCGAACGCACCGCTCACGCCGCTCAGCAAAGGCGCGACCTGTGCGTGTGAGGTGAGCGGTCAGCCGATCGCTTCGGCGTTGACCGACACCCAGGGGCGCTTCGTGCTCCCGAACGCGCCGGTCGGGGCGAACATCCCGCTCGTGGTGCAGATTGGGAAGTGGCGCCGCTCCTTCACCGTGCCAAACGTCGCGGCCTGTGCGGATACGCCGATGCCGGACAACACCCTGCGCCTCCCGGGTCGTCAATCCGAGGGCGACATGCCGAAGATCGCGCTCACGACCGGCAGCGCCGATGCGCTCGAGTGCTTGATCCGCAAACTCGGCGTCGATCCTGCCGAGTTCACGAATCCCACCGGCACGGGAGCGGTGAACTATTTTGCCGGTCACGGCGGCACCAATCGCTACATGGCGAACATGAACGCGGGCGCGAGTTTTCCACCAGCTTCTATGCTGTGGGGCAACGTCAACTCGCTCAAGGCCTACGATGTCGTGTTGTTGTCGTGCGAAGGGGGCACCTATCCCGACGAAAAGGGCGCCGCAGCCTTCCAGGCCATGTACGACTACGCAAACCTCGGCGGGCGGATCTTCGCCTCACACTGGCACGAGGTTTGGTTTCAGCAGGGGCCCGCGCCCTTCCCGAGCGTCGCCAACTTCGTGAACATGCCCGATATCGGCAATCTCACGGCCAATGTCGTGACGACATTCCCGAAGGGCAAGGCGCTCGCGGATTGGCTCGTCAACGTGGGCGCGTCGACGGTTTCTGGGCAGATCGGCATTACCGCCGCGCAGTACACCGTGCTGAGTGAGAACCCGACCTACGCGCAGCGTTGGATCGCGAGCGACAATCCGCAGTCGGTGCAGTATCTGTCCGCGAATACGCCACTCGGCGCGACGGCGGACAAACAGTGCGGTCGCGTCGTGTTGAGCGATATTCACGTCTCGGGTGGCCAGGGCGGTGGGCGTGGCGGGACGACGTCAGACTCCTCTTCGACGAGCCTCGCGTTCCCGTCCGGTTGCGTCACGAGCGGCTTTAGCCCGCAGGAAAAGGTGCTGGCCTTCATGCTGTTCGACATCACCGCTTGCATCATCCCCGACACGCAGCCGCCCGAGCCGCCTCCGATCCTCAGGTGAGTCGCGCTCCCGCACTTCCCACCACTGGCCGTGAATGTGGGCGACGGGTCCGTTCGGGGCGGACCCTGGGGGAAGTCGCCGCGTGCCCTCAAGATGTGGCGCGAATGTGCCGCAATGGGGGAAGACATGCTTCGCCTCTCTGCATCTGTTTCACTGGTTCTGATGGTGGCCTGTGCAAGCGAGGCCTTTCGGAGCGACGGGGGCACGACTTCCAACGCCGTGCTGGGAGCATCCGGAAGTGCGGGCCCTGGCAGCGCCGTAACTAGCGGTCGGGGAGGGGCTAGCGGCGCGAGTTTCGGCGGGGGTGCCAATTCGCTGCAAGGT
>JAEUAF010000117.1 GCA_019695485.1 Sorangium sp. | reverse complement strand
GCCGCCGCCACCACCGCCGGCGACTGACAAGCTGCCCTCCATCGATGTCGGCGCCTGGCTGCGCGCTGGAATCCGCTTTCAGAATCAGACAACCGATCCCAAGAAGCTCAACGACCAAGGGATGGATACCGTCTACGGCGAGCTCCATCTGAGCGGGAAGGTGCACCCGAAGGTCAGCTACACGTTGAACTTCAACGCGGCGGTCCACGGCAGCGTCAATAACTCTCAGACCAGCACCGGCATTTCCAACACCGGAACTGCGGGCATCATGGACGCCATCATCGGCCTCGACCCGATCGACGAGTTCCACCTCTGGTCAGGTCATTTGTTGGTGCCCTCGGACCGCGCAAACTTCAGCGGTCCGTTCTTCATGATTCCGTGGAACTACCCGGGCGTGTACTCGGTACCCGGACCGACCGGTGCGTTCGCCTTCGTGGGCCCCGCCGAGGGCCCCTCAGGCCGCAACACCGGCTCTACCATCTGGGGCGACGTCGGCGGCAAGGGCCAGTTCAAGTACTACGCTGGCGTCTTCGGGCTGGGCAATACCGCGGACAGGCCGCTCTTCACCGGCCGCTTGAACTTCGCTGCAATCGGCAAAGAGCCCGGCTTTTACCACAGCAGCACCTACTACGGGGACCAGGACATCCTGGCCATCGGCCTTGGTGGTCAGTTCCAGAAGAACGGCAGCGTAGCCGGCACTGCAGTCGACGACTTCTCCGAGGTCAACGCGGATGTTTTGGCCGAGTTCAAGCTCGGCGACAGCGGGGTCATCACCGGTGAAGGCGCGTACTACCACTTCGGCGGAGACAACGATCCGGCCAAGGACGCCTTCTACTTGCAGGGCGCCTTCCTCACACCCGACATCGGCATCGGCAAGCTTCAGCCGATGGTGCGCTACCAGTGGGCCAAACGCGACGCCCTCAAGATGTCCGTCGTCGACGCGTTCGTAAGCCTCGTCGTCAAGGGCTACACTTGGCGCGTCACTGCGGGCTTCCAGCACACCGATATGGACAACGACGTGGTCGGCAACGCCATTCAAATCGGCTTGCAGACCATTCAGTTCTAAGCAGAAACGCGGGCCGACGCGGCTGTCGAAGGCTGCCGAACTCGAACATCGTCTCGAGTTCGGCAGCGGCCGCTTCCTAGCTCGGCAACATGCCCTGTTGCACTACGAAGTCGGCGATTCGAGCGAGCCCCTCGCCCTGTTTGAGGCAGGCGAACACGAAGGGCTTGTCGCCGCGCATGCGACGCGCGTCGCGATCCATCACTTCGAGCGACGCGCCGACCATGGGCGCGAGATCGGTCTTGTTGATCACGAGCAGATCGCTCTTCGTGATGCCGGGGCCGCCTTTGCGAGGGATCTTGTCACCGCCCGCCACGTCGATCACGTAAATCGTGAGGTCGACGAGCTCGGGGCTGAAGGTGGCCGCGAGATTGTCGCCGCCGCTTTCGACGATCAGTAGCTCCAGGTTCTTGTGCGTCGCACAGAGTTGCTCGATAGCGTCGAGGTTGATCGAGGCGTCTTCGCGGATCGCGGTGTGAGGGCAACCGCCAGTTTCGACGCCCAAGATGCGGTCGACGGAGAGCGCGCCGCTGCGCGTCAGAAACTCCGCATCTTCCTTGGTGTAGATGTCGTTGGTGACGACGGCCATGTCGTAGCGGCTGCGCAGGTGCTTGCACAAGGCGTCGACCAGCGCCGTTTTGCCGGAACCAACGGGTCCCGCGATTCCAACTCGAAGCGGCTCTTTTGTCATGCTGAACTCGTATTTTGGTGGTGCCGAGCGCCCGCAGGGGCCTCAGGAGCGAAACAGTCGACTGTATTGAGTTTCGTGCGCCATCGAGAGCAGCGCTTGCCCAGGGGTGGTGGCGGCCAAGCCTGGTTCGTCGACGCCGAGCGCGAACGGAACCCCAGCGGCGACCTCGGCGATCAAGCTGGAAAGCACGCGCTGCGCCTGGCTCTGACCAAGCGGGATCAGGCGCGTCGCTGCGCCGACTTGGGCCTCCGCCCAAGCAAAACAGTAGCTTAGCGCCGCGCTCTCTTCAGGAATTTCCCAACTCACCGCCGCGAGCGCGAACAGGGCGACTAACGTGGCGCGCGGCTCATGCACGAAGGGAGCGGCCGCCTCGATGCCGAGCTTGGCGAGCAGGCGGCCCAGCGCCGCGCCGAGCTGACGCTCTTCCTCCCGCAACTCGTGGCTACCACGCATGGCAAAGAGCAAGTTGCCGAGCCGTTGCACTTCGGCGCGGTCGTCCGCCTGCCAGGCAATTTGCATCAGGCGCAACAGGGGGACATCGAGCGTGAGTACGCTCGACGTCAATAGGCCCCGCATCCAGCGCTCCGCGCTCGGGGCGTCGTGCACCGCGCCACTCGCCACGGCCTGCTCGAGCCCCTGCGAGTACGCGAAGGCCCCGATGGGTAGCGCCGCGCTGCCTAGACGAAACGCGGAGAGCTGCGCGTGCGGCGATAGCGCGGCCGGGGCCGAACCCGCCGCTGCGCGCCCGAGCTCAGCCGCCATGCGCCCCGCGCGCTGGCCTGAGGCGACCATGGCCGTGGGCAGCCTCACCCGCGTAGCCACCCGCCTCGGGCTCGAATGGCAAGAGCTGCGCGGAGACGCTGAACCCGAGCTCGCGACACATGCCATCCAGCACGTGATCGTGAGGATAAATCAGGCGCGAGCGCTCGATGCGCAACGGCACGTGTCGATTGCCGAGGTGGTAAGCCCCGCGGGTGAGCAAGTGACTGTCGTGGGTCTCGGCCACCGACACGTGCTCTGGCGCCGCGCGCACCCGTGCCACCACGCCATCGCTCTCGGAGCACAGCCGGTCCCCCTCTTTCAAACACACACCACGCGGCAGTGAGATTCCGACCGCCTCCGCGCTCGGCAACGCCACGCGCAGACGCGCGCGCCGACGCTGTTCGTGGTCGAGCGTCAGCGTCACTTCGTGCGGGCGCGGGTCACTAGCTTCGAGAACACGGGTGAAGGTTCGCATGCTGCCTCAGAACAGGAAATAGCGCTGCGCCAACGGCAACACGCATGCCGGTTCGCACACGAGCAGCGCACCGTCCGCGCGCACCTCGTAGGTTTCGGGGTCGACCTCCATCTTCGGCAGGTAGGAGTTATGCACCATGTCCTGCTTGCGGATGTCGCGCGTGCCACGCACCGCCACCAAGCGTCGACCGAGGCCGAGCTCGCGCGCGATGTTGCGCTCGAGCGCAATCTCGGACACGAACATGACGCTGGTCGCGCTACGCGCTCCGCCGAACGCGCCGAACATCGGCCGATAGTGCACGGGCTGCGGGGTCGGAATCGACGCATTGGCATCGCCCATCGGCGCCGCCGCGATGAAGCCGCCCTTAATCACGAGCGACGGCTTCACCCCGAAGAAGGCCGGCTTGTAGAGCACGATATCCGCGAGCTTGCCGACCGCCAGCGAGCCCACTTCGTGGGAGATGCCGTGCGTGATGGCCGGATTGATCGTGTACTTGGCGATGTAGCGACGAGCGCGGAAGTTATCGTTGCGGGACGAGTCCTCAGGCAGCGGGCCGCGTTGAACCTTCATCTTGTGCGCCGTCTGCCAGGTGCGAAGCGCGACCTCGCCGACGCGCCCCATCGCCTGGGAGTCGCTCGACATCATGCTGAACGCGCCGAGGTCGTGCAAAATGTCCTCCGCCGCAATGGTCTCGCGCCGAATGCGACTCTCTGCGAAGGCCACGTCCTCGGCAATCGACGGGTCCAGGTGATGACACACCATCAACATGTCGAGGTGCTCGTCGACCGTATTCACGGTGTACGGCCGCGTCGGATTCGTGGACGAGGGCAATACGTTCGCAGCGCCGCAAGCCTTGATGATGTCCGGCGCGTGACCGCCGCCCGCACCTTCCGTATGGAAGGTGTGAATCGCGCGGCCTTTGAAGGCGGCCAGCGTATCTTCCACGAAGCCCGACTCGTTCAGCGTGTCGGTGTGGATCGCGACTTGTACGTCGAGGCGATCGGCAACGCTCAGACAATTGTCGATCGCCGCGGGCGTCGTGCCCCAGTCT
>JAEUAF010000108.1 GCA_019695485.1 Sorangium sp. | reverse complement strand
GCACGGCCCAATAGGCCTTCGGGGCTTCGTGGCGGCGCGTGATGCGGTTGACGCGGTCTTCGACGGCGTACACGCAGTCTTCGAGCGTGGCGACCGCGCTCACGCCAACTACCGAGCGTAGCGTGTTGGCGACCAGCGGCCCCATCCAGTCGTAGCGATGAACGGCCACCCACAACGCGGCCAGGACCCCTCCCAGGAAGCCCAGTCCGATCAGGCTGCCGCGCCAGAAGCGACGCCGGGGGCGAGCTCGCTCTTTCGCCGGCGCGCGACGTGCTCGGGCGCTCGGGCTAGCCGTCATTGAAGCTTTTGGCGTCCAAGGCGTTCAACTTGCCGACTTCTCGCACCCGAAAGCGAGGGACGCAAGCGCCGGCGACGGGGGGTCTTCGCGGAAGGCCCCGGGCTGCGCTATAAGGCGAAGCGTCACCCAGAATTTGCCATGCTGAGTGAGCGTCCCCAGAGCCGCCTTCTGAGCCGGCCATTGACCCCCGGGGTGGTGGCCGCGCCGCGCGCAGGCGCCGCGGAGTGGAAGGATATCGTGTCGGTGTTGGCGGCCGCCGATGAGCTCGCCGCTTGCGAGGACACCGATCTCTTGCTGCGTCGCGCCGTGGAGCTGTGTCGTGAGCGCTTGGGGCTCGAGCGCGTGGGGCTCTATCTGCGTGACCCGGCCACTTCGCGCTTGATCATGCGCGGCACCTGGGGCACCGGGGCTTCGGGTGAGCTCACCGACGAGCACACCCTCTATTACGAGTGCGCTGCCGCCGACTACGAGATGCTGCGTCACATTCAGGCCAGCGGCGCGCTCTGGCAGTACCACGAGCGGGTGCCGCACTTCGCCGAGGCCGCCGACCAGAGCCGCGTGATTGGCAGTGGTTGGTTGGCCGTGACGCCGCTGGTGGCCGCCCGGGATTTGGTGGGGGTTCTCTACAACGACACTGCCTTGACGCATGCGCCGTTCGACGAACTGCGCCAGGCCCGAACCGCGGTCTTCTGCAGCTTGCTCGCGGGGATTTTCTTGGCGCGGCGGGCGCGCTTCGCTTGGAGCGCGAAGCCCGAAAAGAAGCGCACGCCCGTGGTCGAGCGCGCGCTGTCGGCGCTGCACGAGAATCCGCGCGCCAGCGGCGAGAGCATTGCGCGCGAGCTTGCCATCAGCCCGGGCTACCTGGGTCGTTCGTTCAAGGCCGAGATGGGCGTTTCGCTGGTCGAGTATCGCAATCGACTGCGCATCGAGCGCTTCTTCATGTCGATCGATCGCGGCGGCGGGAACCTGCTGGGCGCGGCGCTGGAGGCCGGCTTCGGCAGTTACACGCATTTTCACCGCGTCTATCGCAAGTTCGTGGGTCAGACACCTCGCGACTACTTGCTGACGCGCGTTCCTGCCAACGCCCTCGACGCATTTGCTGCGGCAGAGTCGGCTCGGCAAGCGACCGAAGCCAGTAAATGAGTAAGAAGCTCGCGCTGCTCGCGCTTGTCCTTCCGGTATTCGGGTTCTTGCACGCGGGGTCGGCGCGCGCCGAGGAGCCGGCGCAAACGCCCGTGGGGCCTGCGCCGGCTCCGTATGCGGCGTTGAGCGGTTTGGTGGGCAAGAACATCGAGCGCATCGAAATCGTCTTCGATCCGCCGCGCTGGCAAAGCGACGTCACACTGAATGGCGTGCGCGTCGGCCAGACTTTCACCGCGGAGGTCGCGCGACGCGCGCTGGACGAGCTCGGCAACAGCGGTGGCTTCGGCGAGCTCAGCGCCGAGGCTGAAGCGCTCGGCGCGGGCGTTTTGCTCAGGATTCGCGTGGTAGCGCGCAAGACGTTGGCCAGCCTGCGGCTGTCCGGCGTTTCGGACTCGGACGAGCTCTTGCGCTCCGCCGGGCTCCGAGTCGGCAATGAAGTGACGGCGCGCGAGTTGCCCGAGCTTGCGCACAAAATCGAACGCGAGCTCGCGCGGCGCGGCTATCCGGACGCCGTGGTTTCGGTGGAGAGCTTCGATACCGACGATCCGACCGGGATTGTGCTGTCGTTCGAGGCGAAGCCGGGGGCGCCTTCACGGGTGCGCGAAGTGCGCTTTCTGGCTTGGCCTGATCCGAACTTGCCGGCGTTACGCAGCGTGCTCGCGAGTTACGGGGTCACGCCGGGCGATCGCACGGATCTCGACGCCATCGAGGCGGCCAGTCGCGCTCTCGAGGAGCGCCTGAAGCGCGCGGGGTTTTTCGATGCGAGCGTTGAGCACGCGCTCACGCGCAAGAGCGGCTCCGTAGTGCTGGAGCTCAAGGTCTACGCTGGCTCGCTGCGCCGCGTGCGCATCGAAGGCAATCGCCGGTTCGACGCGGCCGCCATCGAAGAGGCGCTCGATTTGGAGCAGGCGAGCGACCGTTCGCCGAGTGCGCTCGCCCAGCGCGCGCACGACTTCTACGTCGCGCGCGGGTTTCTCGACACCGTCGTCGAGCCGCGCGAGAGCGGCCGGCCCAACGACCCCGTGCGCGAGCTCCTGTTGCGCGTGCACGAAGGTGAGCCGGTGCGCGTGATCGCGCGCGACTACCCATGCCTCGGGGGTGAGCGGGGCCCCGACGAAGTGGGCAGTGAGATCGACAGCTTTTTGTCCGAATTGCCCGGCGGAACGCTGGTCGATGCGGTCGACCCTGCCGAGGTCGACGCGCTGTTCGGACCAAAGCAGGGCGCGGGCACGCGGCCGCGTCCGCACTCCCTGAATCCGTGGTCCGTCTATAGCCCCGACGTCTACGAGCGGGCCGTAGAACACTTGCGCGACCTGTTCCGTTCGGAGGGCTATCTGTCGGCCAGCGTGGGCCCCGTGATCGCGGAGCGGCGGCGTTGTGATAAGCGTTCGCCGGCCGGTGAGTGTTGGCCGCTCGGGGCGCGCGTGAAGCCAGCCATCGCCTGTCGCTACGACGCGATCGGCTTGCCTGCCGAAGAAACGGCCGAGGCGCCGCGCGCGTGTAGCGAAGACCTCGCGCGTGGCGTGCGCTGCGAACGCGACGTGCTGCTCACCATCCCGATCAAGCTCGGCCCGCGCAGTGTGATCGAGGGCGTGGTGCTCGACGGTAACCTGAGCCTTTCGAAAGAGGAGCTTGCCAAAGCGGCCGATCTCAAGCTCGGTGCGCCGGTCTCGCAGATCGAAATCGATCGCGCGCGGCGGCGCTTGCTCGACCGCTACGCCGAGGAAGGCTTTTCTTTTGCCGAGATCGAGGCCGATCTCGAGCTGTCGCCAGACCACCGTAAGGCCAAGGTGGTGTTTTCGATCAGCGAGCGCAAACAGGTCAAAGTTTCGCGCATCGTGGTGACCGGCGCGCACGTTACCAGCGAGAGCTTGATCCGGCGGCGCATTGCGCTCGAAGTGGGGCAGCTCTACCGGCGCAGCTTGGTGCGGAAGACTGAAGAGCGGCTGGCGACGTTGGGGGTCTTTTCGAGTGTCTCGATCGGGCTCGAGGATCCGTACGTGCCGGCGAGCGAGAAGGTCGTCGTCGTCAACGTCCAGGAGAAGGTGTCGCAGTCGATCGACCTCGTGCTCGGCTTCAGCACCGGTGAGGGCTTCCGCTTCGGCTTCGAGTACCACCACGGGAACCTCGGCGGGGAAGCCGTAGGATTTACGCTGCATATTCAGGAGGGCTTCCTGCCCACGCCGCTCATCTTCGAGGCGGACGTGCGGCGCAAGTACGAACCGCTCAGCTTGCTCGAGCGCCTCGAGCGCCGGAACACGGCCACGCTCGATTTTCCGGAGGTCGGTCTCGGGCCGCTGTTTCGGCTCAGCATTCAGGGCATCGACGTGCGTCACAACGCGCGCGACTACGCCCTGCGCAAGGACGCCGGCATCGTGACCCTCTTCTTCTCGCCGCAGCGGGGCTTGTCGTATCAGCTGGGCGGGTCGCTCGAGGGCAACAACGCCACGATTTTCGGCAGCGGCTCGGTCTCCGAGTACATCCGCGAGCATCCGGCGCTGAGCCGCGTGTTCCGCGTTCCGGAGAGCCCGACCTTCGTGGTCGCCGAGCGTGTGGGCGCCACTTGGGATCGGCGTGACAAGCCGCTCGACGCCACCACTGGCACGCTACTCGCGCTCGACTTGGAGCATGTTACGGCGCGTCCGCTCGAGGCTACGCCGGCGCGTGCGCAAAGTGCAGCTCCGAATGTGGCGCCGTGGGCGATCTCGCGCGCGGCGGACCCATTTCAAGCGGTCGATGCCAACTTTTTGCGCCTGTCTGGGCGCGTCGCCGGCTACCTGCGGCTCTCGCCACGCGGCTTGGCGTTGGCCGCGAGTTTTCGCGCCGGGCTCAACCGTCAGCTTACTTCGAGCTCGCGCACGTATCCGGATCGCCTATTTTTCATGGGCGGCGTCGACACCCTGCGCGGCTTCTTGCAGGACTCGCTGGTGCCTGAGGATGTGGCGCGCCGGCTGTTGGATCCGAATGCGTCGCTCAGCATCGATCAAGTCGCGATTCGCGGTGGTGATGTGTTCGTGAATCCACGGCTCGAGCTGCGTGTGCCGCTCAGCGAGTCGATTCAAACGGCGCTGTTCGTGGACTCTGGGAACCTTTGGACTGGGCAAGGCTTGCCTAGCGTTGGCGACTTATTTCGGCTTCGCTACGCGACCGGCAGCGGTCTTCGCATTGGCACGCCGATCGGGCCGCTGGCGTTCGACTACGGCTTCAACGTCGAGCGCGTGCTCGATGCGATCGACCCGAACCGCACGCGAAAGCGCTACTGGGAAGACATCGGAGCCTTTCACTTCAGTATTGGTCTTTACTGAATCAGCGCGCGAAAGATTTCTTGCGGCTGCGACGCAAGAACGCTGCAGTGAGTTCATCGCAGCGTCGGCCTCAGTCGTTCAGGCCTCCGGCGTCGATCCAGCTCGAGATGGTTTGGAGCTCGGCGTCGGTTAGTTTCGGACCTTCGGGGGGCATGACGCCGGCTTTTACCGTCGTGTAAAAGCCTGACACTGCCGGGTTGCCCGCGACGACCAGGCCCTGCAACGAAGTGTAGGCGGCGCTCTGTGACGAGAAGGAGATGTCATAGCGGCTGCCGGGGTTGTGACAGCTGCTGCCGCTGCAGTGCGCAGATAAGATGGCATAGACCTGAGTGAAGGTTGCCGTGCTCGAACTCGTGCTGCCTCCTCCAGCCATATTTTGCATGTCTGCGCTGCTTCCTCCTGCGGCGCCGCAGCCGGCGAGGCTGAGCAGGGAGCTCAGCGTCGCAGTGAAGAGGGCTTTCGTCGGTTGCAAAGGCTTCACGTCGTTCGGAGAGTGCCGCGCGCAACGGATCTTCAGGCAGGACGCTCGCAGAACGGGCGCAAAGCGAGGTCGTCGTCAGCATAATTTTCCGGTGCCGGATCCGACGGGGAAGCGGGTACTGACTCTTCACGTCTCCTCCCCATGAGTCGACGAACCATGAGCTCCTTCGGCGGGGCGAGTGTGACAAAGAGGTTTCCCGATGAAGATTCTTAAAGTCTGTATTGGACTGCAAATCAGCGGACTGCTCGCAGGCGCATGCGGAGGCAGCAGCTCGTCCGGCGGCGACACCGGCGGCATGACGTCGGGCGGCGCGAGCGCCAATTCCGGTGGTGCCAGCGCGCGAGGTGGTACGAGCAGCGCGACGGGTGGCAGCACAGCACGCGGTGGGGCCACGAGCTCGGCGGGCGGCAGCGCCAACGCGAGCGGCGGTGCCAGCGTTGCCAGCGGAGGCGATAGCGCAGCGGCTGGGGACAGCGCAGTGGGTGGCGATACTGCGGCCGGTGGCGATGGCAGCACGTCCGGTGGCGCGTCGACCCAGAGTGGCGGAGCCTCGAGCCAAAGCGGTGGTGCCGCGGCGCAGGGCGGACGAGCCGCGTCGGGTGGCGCTGCGGCGCAGGGTGGCGCCCAGCAGGCGGGAGGCACGGCGGGAGCTGCTGGAGCCAACAACTGTCCGAGCGCGGCTCCGACGGACGGGGCGGCGTGTACGACACGCGCTGCCTGCACGTACGCCGCCACGGACCAGCGCTGCACCTGCGGCGGGGCGGGCGCGAACCTCACTTGGACATGCGCGGCCACCATCATGTGTCCCGCGACGGCTCCGGCGACCAACGCGACCTGCACGTCAGTGGCGGGTGGGCAGGCGAACAATCGCTGCGCCTACGGCACCACGAACTGCACGTGCGCGAACGCGGGCGGCGCAGGCGGCGGCCAGGTCTGGACCTGTCTCACGCCCATCACGTGCCCGACGGCGGAGCCCGCTGCGGCCAGCACGTGCACGTCCGTGCCTGGCGGCAACCAGTACAATCAATGCGCTTTCGGCGCCGACACCTGCACCTGCCAAAACGTCGGTGGCG
The DNA here is from genome assembly GCA_019695485.1 of Sorangium sp. GTDB lineage: Bacteria > Myxococcota_A > Polyangia > Polyangiales > Polyangiaceae > PMG-095. Next base: position 3,309 of record JAEUAF010000108.1, on the reverse strand, counting down.
CAGGCGCGGGGCAGGCTTGGAATTGCGTTGGGCCGATCAAGTGTCCCGCCGCGGCGCCTGCGACGGGTGACATGTGCACGGCGGTTGCGGGTGGCGCGGCCAACAACGCTTGCACCTACAACGACACGACCTGCACTTGCCGAGCGGCCGGAGGCGCCACGATGGCCACCTGGAATTGCGTGACTCCTTTGGCCTGTCCCGCGACGGCGCCGACGGATGGCGCGGCTTGCATGCTCGCCGGTGGCGGCGTGGTGAACACCACCTGTTCCTACGGCACGGCGCGCTGCGTCTGTACGGCCACGGCGGGCGGTGGGGCGGGCGCGGCGACCTGGGCTTGCAACTGAACGGCGCTACTTCGGACCAAAGCGCGCGCTGACCAAGCGCGCGCTCGGTTGTCCTCGATGGGTGAGCCGCGGCGCCCTCCGCGGTTCACGTCGTCGAGGAGCCTTGGACGAGCTTTTCGATGCGCCGATCCGGCACGAGCCAGAGCAGTGCCACGATCCAATAGATAGCGAAGCCGAGCCAGCTGTTCAGCAGACACAGCAAGATCGCGCTCGCGTAGAGCACGAGTGACAGCTTGCCTTTGAAGTCGCTGCCGACGGCGCTCTTCAAGAGCGACTGCTCGCCATGGTAGCGGATGATAGACTGGCTCAAAACGTAGTAGGCGAGCGCGGCCATCAGCAAGACGAAGCCATATGCAGCCACGGGTCGTGGAGAAAAGTGGTTTTCCCCCATCCAGCCAGTCACGAAGGGAACCAAGGAAAGCCAAAACAAGAGGTGCATGTTGGCCCACAGGATGCCCCCGCTCACGCGCGTGACCGTGTGCAACATGTGGTGGTGATTGTTCCAATAGATGGCTACGTAAAGAAAGCTCAACACGTAGCTGCTGAAGGTGGGCAAGAGGCCCGAGAGCGCCTGCCAGGAATCGCCGTGCGGCACCTTCAGCTCGAGCACCATGATTGTGAGAACGATGGCCAGGACGCCATCGCTGAATGCTTCAAGTCGGTTCTTGCCCATCGAGCTTTGGGCGAGAGGCTACTACGACCGCGCCAGTCGCGCAGCTCGCGCGCGGGACGCTGCTTTTCAGCGGTCGCGCGGCACGACACGGCTCGGAGGAGCGCTCGTATCCGAGCCAGCCACGCTGCGCACGATGATGAGCCAGAGCCTGTCGGCTTCTTCCACGCTCGGCGCGATCTGCAGGGTGGCCGCAGTATGCTTGCCGTCGACGCGCAGCAACGTGGCCGGCGTGAAACATTCGGTGCCCGCCGCGAGCTGAGCCAGGATCCGCTGCCGGACCTCCGCGCTCTCGGGCAACGCGAGCCAGTGTCCGACATCCTCGCCCTCGAGCACCGTGCGTTCCACCCCCACCAAATCGGCGAACGCGGGATTCGCGTACGCAATGAGCTGTGGCTCTCCCTGCTCGGTCGCGTAAACCACCAGCAGCCCATTCGGGGACCGCTCGGCGAGAGGCATCAGTGCGCGCAGCGCGGCTACAGGCAAACGCAGCGGCGGGCGTCCGCCTAGGCGCGGGTCTTGGGCTCGGGGTGACGACGGGCTCATGATGAACGACCGAGAGGGCGCGACGGTGATCGACCCAACAGGTCTCCTTAGTGGTGAGTGGGCGTCGGGGCGGTTCGTTACGACGGCTTGGACAAGAAACCGACTGCATCGATAAAAGGAACTTGCTCTGGGGTCCCGCCGCGTTGCTTCCAGCTGGGCACGAAACGCTCAGCGTGGCCTGTGAGGGGGGGCGGCCTCGCGCTAGCCTGCGCCGACGAATGAGCGCCGTCCCGCCCGCGTCCGCCGCGCCTGCCGACCGTGAGCTCTTGGAGCTGCTCGAGAACGCTTTCGCGCGGCACGCGGGTAACGACGCGCGCATCGACGCAACCGAGCTGCAGCAAGCATTGGGCCTGAAAAGCCCCTACTTGGCGCGCCGCGTACTCGCCGTGTTCGATCAGAATGGGGACGGCAGCGTCGACCGCGCCGAATTCCTCGAGGGCGTGCGTCGCTTGGTGTTCAGCGACGCGCGGGAGAAGCTCGAGTTCGCCTTTCGCCTGCACGACCACGACGGCGACGGCTTCATCGACTCGAGCGAAATGCTGAGGATGATTTCGATCAGCATGGCCGAGAGCGAGATCAGCGAACGCGCAAGTCAACCGGCCGAGCAATTGACGCGCGTCTTGTTCCAGGTGGCCGACCAGAACAAGGATGGCCGAATCTCCTTCGAGGAGTTCGAGGCGGCGGTGCGCGCGCGTCCACACCTCTTGTGGCAGATGACGCGCTCCGAGGCGATCTGGCTCGCGCCGAACGAAGCGCTGCTCGCCTGGTTCGAGGTGCCCGGTGCGCAAGCGGGGGACGGGTTCGCGGCCTTGGCCGAAAACGGCTGGGCAACCTGGGTGCTGCTTTCGCTATGGGTGCTCGCGAACGCGGCGCTCTTGGCTTTCGGCCTGTGGCGGGGCGCGCTCGACAATCAAGACAGCATCAATCAGCTGGGTCGAGCGCTGGCGCTCTGCATCGACTTCAACGGAGCGCTGATCTTGTTGCCCATGTTGCGGCGGCTGCTCACGCGCCTGCGCAAAAGCTTTCTCGGCAGGTTTTTGCCGATCGACGACGCGGTCACGTTCCACCGCGTGCTCGGTCACACGCTGTTCGCGTTGGTGTTGGCCCACGCGGCGTGCTTCATCGTGGCCTACCTGAACGGGCACGCCCAGGCCGGGCTTGGACAGCTTTTCTTCGGGACGCTGGTTGGCGCGAGCGGTGCACTCTTGCTCCTCGTATTCCTCGTGATGTGGGGATTTTCGCTTTCGGTGGTGCGCCGCACCAAGCATTTCGAGCTCTTTTATTTCACGCACCTCTTGTATCTGGCTTGGTTCGTGCTGGCGATTGTGCACGCGCCCGTGTTCTTGCTGTGGGCGGGCGTGCCCTTGCTGGGATTCGCCGTCGAGCAGGTGCTGCGCTGGAAGCGCCGCGCCCCGGCCTGCCGCGTTCGCTCGAGCAGCGCACTGCGCTCGGGCGTGACTCGGCTCGAAATCGAGCGCCCGCGGGGGTTCGAGTTCGCTCCGGCCGACTATGTGTTTCTGCGCATTCCAGCGGTGGCGCGCCACGAATGGCACCCGTTCACGCTGAGCAGTGCGCCCGAACGTGAACAGCTGACGGTGCACGTGCGCGCGCTCGGCAATTGGAGCAAAGCCTTGCGTCGCGTGGTAGACGCGGCGCCGGGAGCGCCGCTCACCGCGTACGTCGATGGTCCCTACGGCTCGCCGAGCGCGCACATCTTCGGCTCGCGAGTGGCCGTGCTGATTGGCGCGG
>JAEUAF010000089.1 GCA_019695485.1 Sorangium sp. | reverse complement strand
ACACACTGCATCCGACGTGCCAAGCGTCATGCAGCGTGGGCGGGTGCCGAACAATCCGCGTGACGGGGCTAAATTTTTGGGAGTCACAACCCAGTCGAGCGACTGGGCCACAAATCTTCACCGGGAGTGCCCGTCAACGCGCGCACTATTTGCGAATTCGAGTGCCGAGCCGCAGGCCTTGCGCCTCGAGGTCGAGAGCCGCTTCGTATTCGGTTTGATGGCGTGCTCAGCCCGGTTTCCGCATGAAGAGCGTGCTTATGGCGAGCGTCGCAGCGGTCAAAAGAAACACCCCTGCGAGCGCTGGCAGGGTGAGCGGCTCGACGCCCAGCACCTCACCGGCACCAGGCAGGTAGATACTGCCCAAAATCAGAGCCAGGCCAAACGCAATCGAGGCATGTAGCACTCGATTCGACGTCGTTTGACCGCTCACGCGGCGCGCGGGGTACACGGAGACGAGCTTGGCAGAGGCCTCGTAGAGAAATACGGCGGTTTGTGTTTCGACCAGGCCAAAGCCCAAGTGCGGCATCGTGGGCAATAGGCACAACCCGACAATCCCTTCGAGTAGCCCAACCTTCAAGATGAATTCGAGCCCGGCCCGATCCAGCAGCCGACTGTTGGGTGCCCGCGGCGGGCGCGCCATCGTGAACGGATTCTGGTCGATGGCGAGAGCGAGCGCCGGCGGCCCATCGCCCACGAAGTTGATGAACAGAATCTGGATCGCAGTCAGCGGAACGACGATGCCGCCGCTGTCGCCACGCACACGAAAGACATACGACCCGAGCGCGCCGCCAAGCACGAGCACCGACAGCGCGAAGTTCGTGGAGAACGTGAAGCGGATGAACTTCTGGAGGTTCTCGTAGATGCTCCGCCCTTCATCGATGGCGTGCACGATGGTCGCGAAGTTATCGTCGAGCAACACGAGATCCGAAACCTCGCGAGCCACGTCGCTACCGCGCTCACCCATCGCCACACCGACGTCGGCGCGTTTGATAGCCGGAGCGTCGTTCACGCCGTCGCCAGTCATGGCCACGATCTCCCCGGATTTCTGGAGTGCTTCGACGATGGCAAGCTTGTCGTCAGGCGTCGCCCGCGCCACCACATTCACACGAGCTAGAGCCTCCGTTCGCTCGGCAACGCTCAGGCTTCGAAGCTCGTCACCCGTGACTACTGCGGGCGACGGTAAGCCGACTTGCTCGGCCACGGCGCGCGCCGTATCGGGATGATCGCCCGTGATCATGAGCACCCGGACCCCGGCGCGCATGGCCGCCGCCACGGCGTTTGCAGCCTCCTCCCGCGGGGGATCCCAGACCGAAACCAGACCGACGAGTTCGAGTCCCTGCTCGCTCTCGGATGGCCCGCGAGCGAGAGCGATCACGCGCCGCCCAAGCGACGCTTCGCGGTCGTGGAAGCGCTGCCAGCGCGGCAGATCGGCGCTCGAAACCTGCGCGCGCTCCAGCAACACCTCGAACGCGCCCTTCACGTAGCTCACGACACCGGCCGGAGTTTCGACGCTGACGCGCATGAACTTCCAAGCGCTATCGAAAGCTCGCGCCGAGACCCGCGGATTTTCGGCTCGCACATTCACCAGGTCGACCCCCGCCGCCTGGGCGTGGGCGTAGAGCGCCAAGTCGAGCGCGTCGCCGGCTTGGCTGCCCGGCTCCGCATCGTTCGCTAGCGCCGCGACCACCGCGAGCAAGCTCGGGTCGGAGCTTTCCGTCGCGGCGACGCGCAGCCGATTCTGGGTGAGCGTGCCGGTCTTGTCGGTCGCAATCACGGTCACCGAGCCGAGTGCCTCGACGGCCGCCAAACGCCGCACGACAGCGTTTTTCTTCGCCATGCGCTCGACGCCGAGCGTCAGGGCCAAGGTAAGGACAGCGGGCATTCCCTCGGGAACGACGGCAACGGCGAATGCGACCGCAAACGTCGTGATTGCGCCCAGACGATGCCAGCCCTCCAGAGCCAAACCGAGCACCACCATTGCCAGCGCGAGCAGCCCTACGCTCAGCGCTATTTGCCGGCCGAACGCGTCGAGGCGGCGTTCGAGGGGCGTCGCTCCCACTTGGATTTCAGCGAGGCTTCGCGCCAGGCGACCCATTGTGCTGCGCGACCCGGTATGCGTGATGCGGGCGAGCGCCGTGCCCCGTGTTGCGAGCGTGCCGCTCGACACTCCGTCGTCGCCCTGCTTGTCGATGGGCAGCGATTCCCCCGTGAGCACCGACTCGTCGAGCGAAAGCGTCGAATCTGGCAGAAGGACCGCGTCAGCAGGCACCCGATCGCCGGCTTCGATGCGCACCACGTCGCCCGGCACGAGCTGCTCCGCGGGCGTGCGCGCGAATTTGCCGTCCCGAAGCACCCAGCTGAGCGGCGCACCCAACACTCTGAGCTCCGCCAACGCCTGCTCGGAGCGATGCTCTTGAAGCACTCCCAGCACGGCGTTCAGCACCAGCACAGCGAGAATGGCCAGCGGCTCGATCGGAATTCCGGAAGCCCCGTGAGAAAGCCAGAGACCAAAGTCGAGCGCGACGGCGGCCAACAGCAACAGCGGCAGAGCGCTCGCCAACTGCGCAAGGATGCGCCGATAGAGCGGTCGCCCCGGGGGCTCCGGCAGCGTGTTGGGCCCGTCGCGGGCCAGACGCTCCCTCGCCTCCTTCGAGGAAAGGCCAAGCGGCGGGCCACTGGCGGGGGGGACGAGCGTCATATCTGTTCAGCCATCACACGAAAAGGAGGCACGGGCCGTGCCGTTGATGCTAGCGCCTTGTCTAACCCGATGACCGACTCTCGTGCTGTCGATAAGGCTCTGTACGCTCGCCTGGCACCGCTCGTCGCACGTGCGTTTCCGTCCGGCACGCTACAGAAGGTGCGACCGCTCGGCAACGACGTCGCAGCGGCCGACGGCTCCCACAAGGGCACCGGCTACGGCGCGCCGCTCTATCTCGAGGTGAAGACGGGCGACAAGATTGCACGCTTGGTGCGGCAGAGCGCGACGCCGAACCCCTTTGGGCACGATCGCCGAGCCGATCGCGCCGCCGAGATGCTGCTGGCGTTCGACACTTTTGGGATGGTTCCCGGCCAGGCGGCGGCACTGGATGTCGGCGCGTACCTGACAACGGGGGGAACCCTATCGCTTCGCGAGGCGGGCGAATTTTACCTTTTGACGGAGTGGGCTGCGGGCGAGCCCTACGCGGCAGACCTGCGAGCCATCGAGCGACGCGGCGCGCTCACCGCGACTGACCGCGCCCGAGGGGAGCGCCTGATGCTGACACTCGCCGAATTGCATCAGGCCCCACGCCACGATGTGACGGCGTGGCAACGCGCCGTGCGCGATTTGTTCGGTAGCGGCGAAGGCATCTTCGGACTGATCGACGGCTATCCCGCGGACACACCCGCCGCTCCTCCTGAGCGCCTCGAGCGCCTCGAGCGCCTCGCGCTTCAATATCGCCGAGGCCTCCGCGAGCAACCGCAGCGGTTACGCAAAATCCACGGCGACTTTCATCCCTTCAACATCGTATTCGGCGAGGGTGACCAGCCCGTTCTGCTCGATGCGAGTCGCGGTTGCTTGGGGGATCCCGCCGACGACCTTTGCTGCATCGCCATCAACTACCTATTTTTCGGCCTGCTCTCGCGCTCCCCCGCGAAGATTGGATTTCGGGAGCTCTGGCGGCTCAGCTTTCGCACCTACTTTGCGCGGCGCCCGGATCCCGAGCTGCTCAGCGTGGCGCCGCCCTACTTTGCCTGGCGGGCGCTGGTGCTCGCCAATCCGCGCTGGTACCCCGACTTCGACGAAGACAAGCGCCACCGACTGCTCGAATTGGTCGAGCACACCCTGGCGGCTGGGCAGCTCGACCCAGACCAGTGCGCGCGCCTGCTCGAGGGTGGCAGCTGATGGCTGGCTTGGTGGTGTGGGTCACCGGACTCCCCTCGTCCGGAAAGTCGACGCTGGCCGAAGCGCTGGCCGCAGAGCTCCGCGCGCGCGGGCAGAGCGTGAGCTTGCTCGATGGCGACCGGGTGCGTGCCTGCATTTCGCCCACTCCCGGGTACGACGCGAGCAGCCGCGACGACTTCTATACGACCCTCGCTCGCCTCTCCGCGCTGCTGGCAGAGCAAGACCAGCTGGTATTGGTCAGCGCGACCGCGAATTTGCGGAGTTATCGCGAACGCGCGCGCGCTATTTCGCCAGCTTACTTCGAAATCTTCGTCGACACGCCGCTTGAAGTCTGCCGCGCGCGCGACACGAAGGGGCTCTACGCGCAGAGCGAACGCGGCGCGCTCCCTGACGTTCCAGGCGCCGGGGCAGGTTACGAGCGGCCCATCTCACCCGAATGGGTGGTGGCGGGCGAGCTCACCCCTGAAGGGCTACGCGCGCTGACGAGCGCGTTGGTCAAAGCCGCTTCGGCCAACCCTACGTTGCACTGACCCTCGGACCTCGTGCTCGGCCGCGCGTTGCGGCAGAGCGGAACTGACCGACGACAGGTCGCGCAAGGCTTGCGTCCCGGCGCGCCGCCACGCAAGAAACGCGGACCGCGCGGGTGGCGGCTTCCGAAAATCTCACGTTTCGTCGGATCCGCGCGGGTTGGCACAGCTCTTGGATCTGGGCGCCGCGGATGTCCGCTCAAACCGAGAAATTCTCCTACGACGACGCCGTCGTCCGAAAGTTCGCTTTCGCGTCGGCACTCTGGGGCGCGGTGGCGATGTTGGCGGGGCTCTGGCTCGCGCTGATGCTCGTGGTGCCGACCCTGAACTTCGGGCTGCCTGAGCTGAGCTTCGGCCGACTGCGCCCGCTGCACACGAACGCCGCCATCTTTGCCTTTGCGGGCAATGCGGTATTCGCCGCGATTTACTACTCGAGCCAGCGGCTTTTGAAAGCGCGCA
>JAEUAF010000079.1 GCA_019695485.1 Sorangium sp. | reverse complement strand
GGGTAACCCTAGAAGAAGCCTGCCGTGGCAGCGGGCTGTGGGACACCGCCGGGCCGAGTGGCGCAATCGCCAATAGCGCAGCGCTGCCGCCCCGATTGCTCGAACTGCTCGCTTGGATGCAAGCCCCCGAGCCCGAGCAGCGCCCCGCGTCGTACGCCGCCCTGATCGACGCGCTGTGCTCCCTGCAGCGGGAGCTCTCCGCGGCTCCGCAGAACAGCGTTGCCCGCGGCGAGCCTTCGCGCACGCAATCGCATCGCGCTCCACGCCTCGGAACGTAGTAATAGAACGGGCGGCGATGAGCCCCCCAACCCAGCCCGCCGGCGAGAGCCCACCCACTCCCAAGAACCGCGAGGCTCGCTATCAGTTCTTCATCGACCGCGGAGGCACCTTCACGGACATCGTCGCGCGGCGACCCGATGGCTCGCTCGACACCGCCAAACTCCTCTCGGAAAATCCCGAGCAATACGCGGACGCGGCCGTAGCGGGGATCCGCCAGTTGCTCGGTTTGACGACGGACGAGCCGATCCCGTTGGAGCGCATCGAGGCCGTGAAGATGGGGACTACGGTCGCTACCAACGCGCTGCTCGAGCGCAAGGGCGAACCCACCGTGCTCTTCATCACGCGTGGCTTCAAAGACCAGCTGCGTATCGGCTACCAGAATCGGCCCAAGCTCTTCGAGCAACACATTCGCCTGCCAGAGCTACTCTACCGCGAGGTGGTAGAGGTCGACGAGCGCGTGGACGCCGCCGGCCAGGTGCGCGTTCCGCTCGACGATCTCGTCTTTCGGCGAGCGCTCGAGGCAGCGCGACGAGCAGGGTACCGCTCAGCTGCGATCGTCTTCATGCATGCCTATCGTTACCCGGCGCACGAGCTTCGGGCCGAAGCCCTGGCGCGCGCGGTCGGCTTCGAACAGGTTTCGGCGTCGCACGCGGTGAGCCCACTCGTGAAGCTCGTGTCCCGCGGCGACACCAGCGTCGTCGACGCTTACCTATCGCCGATTCTACGTCGCTACGTGAACGGCATCGAAAGCGAGCTCAGCCGCGACGGCCGCGAGACTCCGCTCTTCTTCATGAAGTCGAACGGCGGGCTCACGCGCGCCGCGCTCTTCCAGGGCAAGGACGCGATCTTGTCGGGCCCCGCGGGGGGCATCGTGGCGACTATCGAAACCGCGCTGGCGGCCGGCTTTCGGCAGGTGATCGGCTTCGACATGGGCGGCACCTCGACGGACGTCTGCCACTTCTCCGGCGAGAGCTTCGCGGATTCCGAACGGCAATTCGAGACGACCGTGGCTGGCGTTCGGTTGCGCGCCCCAATGCTGTCGATCCACACCGTCGCCGCTGGCGGCGGCTCCTTGCTGCACTTCGACGGGAGCAAATTCCGGGTCCTGCCCGACTCGGCCGGCGCCAACCCAGGGCCGACCTGCTACCGACGTCAAGGCCCGCTCACGATCACCGACTGCAACGTTCTACTCGGCAGAATTCAGCCGGACTTCTTTCCGCGGGTGTTTGGCGCGCACGCCAATCAAGCGCTCGACGCCGAGGCGACGCGCGCCGCATTCGAGGCGCTCGGCGAGCGCATCCGCCGTGAAACCGGCCTAGTGGAGAGCGCCGAAGCGATTGCCTCCGGATTTCTGCGCGTCGCAGTCGGCAACATGGCGAACGCCATCAAGTACATTTCCGTGGCCCACGGCCACGACGTCAGCGAATACACGCTGGCTTGCTTTGGCGGAGCGGGGGGCCAGCACGCTTGCCTGGTGGCCGAAGAACTTGGCATGCGGCGAGTCTTCATCCATCCGCTAGCCGGCGTGCTGTCTGCGTTGGGAATGGGGCTCGCCGAAATCACAGCCACGCGACAGCTGGCGGTCGAGCGCGGCCTTAGCAGTGACGCGCTGCAAGCCTGCACAGGCGACCTTGCTCGCCTGTCGGAGTCGGCGCGCGCCGAGCTCCAGTCCCAGGGCGTGGCGCCCGAACGGATTCGTCTGCTGCAGCGCGTGCAGCTGAAATACGAGGGAACCGACACAGCGCTGAGTGAGCTATTGGGCGACGTCACCACCCTTCGCGCGCGTTTCGAAGCCCAATATCGGGCGCGTTTCGCGTTCTCGATGCCAGACCGCGGCGTCGTCATCGAGAGCTTCTCGGTAGAAGCGGTGGGTTCCCAGGAGAAGCAGCCGAGCTTTTCGTTCCCCGAGGTCTCGAACGACGCGAGTCCCATCGCGAACGCGAGTCTCTACAGCGATGGTGCGTTTCGGAGCGTGCCCGTCTACGAGCGTCACGCGCTACGCGTAGAGCAAGTGCTGGAGGGTCCGGCCATCATCGCTGATCAACACTCGACCACGGTCGTCGATCGCGGATGGCGCGCTCGCGTCAGCCAACAGGCGGCGCTAATTCTCGAGCAGCTGGGCGCGCGCGCCGCACGGCCAGCTGTCGGCGCGACGCGCGACCCCGTGCTGCTCGAGGTGTTCAACAATCTGTTCATGTCGATCGCCGAGCGCATGGGCGTGAGCTTACAGAACACGGCTTCCTCGGTGAACATCAAGGAGCGGCTGGACTTTTCCTGTGCGTTGTTCGACGCCGCGGGCAACTTGATCGCCAATGCGCCGCACATGCCAGTCCACCTCGGCAGCATGGGCGAGTCGATAAAGAGCGTGATCCGCAGAAACCAGGGGAATATCCGGATCGGCGACGTCTTCGCGCTGAACGATCCTTACAACGGAGGCACGCATCTACCGGACGTGACCTTGGTGATGCCGGTCTTCGTCGACCGGCACGAGAGCGCAGTCTTCTATGTGGCCTCGCGCGGGCACCACGCGGACATCGGTGGCATCACGCCCGGCTCGATGCCCCCCGCGTCGCGTCACATCGACGAAGAGGGCGTACTGATCGACAACTTCAAGCTCGTGGAGGCAGGAAAGCTGCGCGAAACCGAACTCCGGGAGCTGCTCCAGAACGCCCGCTACCCGGCGCGCAACCCGGACCAGAACATCGCGGATTTGCGGGCTCAGATTGCTGCTTGCGAAAGCGGACGCGAAGAGCTCCTCGGCTTGGTCGAAAAATACGGGCTCGAAACCGTGAACGCCTACATGGGCCACGTGCAAGACAACGCAGAGGAGAGCGTGCGCCGCTCGATCCAGGCGCTTCGCGACGGGGACTTCGAAACGAGCCTGGATTCCGGCGCCAAAATCAGGGTCGCGATCCGCGTCGATCACGCCGCACGCAGTGCCAGCATCGACTTTACGGGCACCAGCGCGCAATCCGCGGACAACTTCAACGCGCCCTCGGCCATCGTCTACGCGGCGGTGCTCTATGTGTTCCGCAGCCTCGTGAGCGAAGACATTCCGTTGAACGCCGGCTGCCTGCGGCCGCTCACCCTGATCATTCCCCCAGGCTCGCTGCTCGATCCCAAGCCACCCGCCGCCACCGTCGCAGGCAACGTGGAGACGTCGCAAGTCATCACCGACGCGCTCTACGCAGCGCTCGGCATCTTGGCGAGTTCGCAGGGCACCATGAACAACCTGACCTTCGGCAACGCTCGCTACCAATACTACGAGACCATCGCGGGTGGCTCCGGCGCAGGCGACGGTTTCGACGGCAGCGCCGCCGTGCAAACGCACATGACCAATTCGCGTTTGACCGATCCAGAAGTGCTCGAGCTAAGGTTCCCGGTGCTGGTCGAGGAGCATTCGATTCGCAAAGGCTCCGGTGGCAGGGGCAGGTTCCGCGGTGGCGACGGCGCGCTCCGGCGGCTGCGCTTCCTCGAGCCGATGACGGCCGCCATTCTCGCCAATCGAAGGCGCGTAGCGCCACACGGGCTCGCTTGCGGCCAGTGCGGCGAGCGCGGCGCGACCTGGGTCGAACGGACGGATGGCACGCGACAAGACCTCTCCTACTCCCAAGAAACCGAAGTCGACACGGGCGATGTGCTCGTCGTCTCGACCCCTTCTGGCGGCGGCTACGGCGACGCGGATTGACGACGCGCGAAGCCCATTGAAGCAGGCTCGCGCCACGCCTATAGGCGTGCTCGGTGAGCCCCGCGTCGAAACAGCCTGACGATTCCGCGTCGCGAGCCGCGTTGGACGCTGCGGATCAGGCCATGGCGCGCTACGCGGAGGGCGACGCCGCTGCGTTCAAGCGTGTCTTCGAGGTGATTGCGCCGCGACTGATCGGCTTTCTGCGTCGGTTGACGGGAAGCGAAGATTTGGCGCACGACCTGTTTCAGGAAGCGCTATTGCGCCTGCACCAAGCGCGCGGGAGCTTCCAGCCCGGAGCGAGTGTGCTGCCGTGGGCGTACACCATCGCCCGCAACGTGTTCCTCGACTCCGCGCGCGCTCGGCGTCATCGCCCTGGCTTACTCAAACGCAGCGATGACGAGAAGCAAGGGCCGGAACCGAGCGCGGCTGCCGAGGCCGAGAGCAGCGTGCTCGCCAACGAGGCCGCGCGCACCGTGCAGCGCGCCCTGGCCGCGATGTCGGATGCACGGCGCGAGGCCTTCGTGCTGATTCGCTTCGAGGGGCTGAGCGTGGCCGAGGCCGCAGAGATCGTGGGCGTCAGTGAAAACGCGATCAAGCTCCGCGCCTTCCAGGCCTACGAAGTCATCCGTGACGAACTCAAGCGCGATGAACTCGCGCGGGGACAGCGGCCATGACG
>JAEUAF010000858.1 GCA_019695485.1 Sorangium sp. | reverse complement strand
CCGCTACTTACCAGCATCGGCGGCTTCACCTCACTCACCCTGGCCAACGCGGACGTGGACATCCACGACAACGGCGTGAAGACCATCTCTGGGTTCGGCGCACTCACCGATATGATCGGCACGCTGAACCTCGCCAACAACACCGCGCTGACGAGCGTCGGTGGTTTCGGAACGCTCGGCCAAATCGGCGGCTCGCTGATCGTGCGTGACAGCGATGTGCTCACGAGCTTCAGCGGCCCCCACGGCCTGGTGGGGATTGGAGTCAATCTCATCATCGCGTCGAACCCGGTCCTCGCGACAATCGACGCCCTGCGTTCCGGCACGCTGAAAGCTGGTGGCGTCGGGAATCAGTACCAAGTCCAAGGCAATCCGGCGCTCTCGAGCTGCGAAGTCAACGCGCTACGCACTACGCTGGCCATCGGCAGCGGCAACGACCTGAGCGGCGCCAATGCCGGTTGCACGACCTGCTCCGGCGTCACCTGCACGGATAGCGTGGCGACGCCCTTGGCGGGTCAGAGCGGAACGTTCACGGGCAGCGCGCAGATCGCGAATGCCGCTGATCTGGCTTGGATGAAGAACGTGGTGAACCTCACCGGGTTCTTCAAGGTGGAATCGACCGCGCTCACGGCGCTCACCGGCGTCGGGAATCTGAAGACCGTCGGCGGGGACCTGTTCATGTCGAGCAACGCGAACCTCACCAACGTGAACGGTCTGACAGGGCTCACCACGGTGGGCGGCAACATGAACATCCAGTCGAACGGGGCGCTCTCGAACGTGAACGGGTTCAGCGCGCTCACGACGGTGACCGGCTACTTGCAGTTCTACAACAACACCGCGCTCTCGAACCTCAACGGACTGAGCGCACTCACGACGGTCGGCAGTTACTTCAACATCCAGTCGAACACCGCGCTCGCGACCATCGACGGCCTCGCAAACCTCACCAGTGTGGGCACCACGACCAACGACTACTTCCAGGTCTACAGCAACGGCGCCCTCACCACGATGGTCAACCTGATCAAGCCGACTGGCAAATTCGCGACGCTCGCTGGCAACCTCAACATCCAGTACAACGCTCAGCTCAGCCAGTGCCAAGCGGACGCACTGAAGAACGCGCTCGCAGGCGGCGGCTGGGCGCGCACCTACAACTTCACGAGCAATCTGGCGTGTGCTTCCCCGAAGACCTGCGCCGGTACCAGCGGCGCAGTCTGCCAGTAAGCCGACGAGAGTCCGAAGCCCCGCCCCCGCGAAGTTTGAGAGTCGCGGGGGCTAGGACTGCGAAGACCTCGAGCGAGGACGAGCGTCAGCCCAAGCACGCTCCCTCGCCAAAAGCCGACGTAGCCAGGGAACCGTGAGAAGAACGCCCACCATCCCAATCAGCGGCGCGGCCAAAGTCAGCCTGGTCGGAGCCCAGAGCCCGCCGAGCGTGTAGAAGGCGACAGCGCTCGGCACCCCGACAGACGCCGTAAGGGCACCGCCTGCAGACGCAGAAATCGCTGCGTGCGCCCAGCGCTCGCGAGCCCCTTGTTTCGCAAGGGCGAACGCTAGCCTCACCCCCGCAACCAGCACCGAAGCGACCTGCAATCCGATGGCCCAGCGAACCATGCGAGGAGGATTGTTCTGAACCCAGCCACGGAGCGGTTCCAGAGCAAACGCCGACAGGAACACGAGTTGGTTACTATACCCGGCCCAGGCGAGAGTGACGCTTGGGCCTGTTCGGGGAAGACCGATTCGAAGGGGAGCGCTCACGCTTCAAGATCTTTCGCTAGCCACCCCGTGTACTGAAGCAGCGCGAAAACGGCGAGGGTCCCCAGAACCGTGAGCCATGGTTCGCGCTCGCGGAGCCCGATCGCAAAAGTATACATCGAGATCATGAGAATCCCCCGATACCTCCGCCGTCTCGGGAAGAGGGCGGAGCCAATGCCGGCGGAAAGAAACATGACGCAACCGTACGTGACAAAGTCTATTTTCATCCCGTCTCGGGGCCAATAGCACGCTGGACTCGAATCGACATGTGATGGGCCCTCTGTGACTCGATCAAACCGGGGCGCCGCTTGCCCGTCCGACCCGCGATCACAGAGGGTGCCGAGCCCGCACGTTGACTGTGGGGCTGCGCACGTCGCACTCAGGTCTGGAGCAAGTTCTGGAAGGGCTTGCGGTCTCTCCAGCGATAGGTTCCAAAGTCGCGGCGATCCGTGGAGAGAATTCGACCTGACGCCAGGTGCTCGGCCACGAGTACGAGCGACGCGTCCGCCAAATCCATTGGCAGATCTCGATATTTCTCCATGAGTTCTCGAACCCTCGACAGATGGTCCGGCGTGAGATCGAAGATCTCGAAAATTCCGCGTCTAGCCAGATCGATAAACGCGAGTTCTGCATCGACCCCAACACGAGACGCGAGCAGATGACAGGTTTCCGTTACTACGGGCCACGTCGACACGAGCGGCTCTCGAACGGCTTTCAACGCTCGCCGCGCGGCTGCGTGATGAGCGCCCGCCCGGTTGACGAGCGCAAGCCAAAATCCCGTGTCGGCGATGATTGTCACGACTTTTTAGAAAGCGACGCACCAAGTTCCGCTTTGTATCGATCGGATAGGTCCACGGGGCCTTCGCCACAACCAATGAACCCTGTCGCTTCAATTGCTTCACCAACGTCACTGTCTTCCGAAGAAACGGCCCGGTAGTAGTGATCGATCGAGCGCCTCACGACCTCCGTCGTCGTCGCCCGCGTCCTCCGCCGCAGGTAATTCAGCTTTTTCGCGAGCTCCGGATCGAGCCGAGCGCTGAGCCGAAGGCCCTTTGGCATGCGTTGTGTATGACAAAGGGGCCCGATCCGGTCAAGGACGGCACATTGATGCGCCGCCGCTTCAGGTCCGCGTGGCCTCGGGCGAATCCACGGCTATTCTCAGCTCATGTGGACGAGGCGTTCAGGAGCGCGGATCGCTGAGTGCACGCATGCCCTGCAGGCGGCGAGCATTCTCGAGATTCTGAACGAGGCCATTTTGAACTCGACCGCGCTCTACGACTATCGGCCGCGCACGCCGGAGTCGATGGTCGCTTGGTTTGCGGCCAAGGCGGCGGGTGCCTTCCCGGTGCTCGGCGCGATGGGCGAGGCGGGTGAGCTGCTGGGGTTCGCGAGTTACGGCACGTTCCGCGCTTGGCCCGCCTACAAATACTCCGTGGAGCATTCGGTGTACGTCCGCAGCGATCAGCGCGGGCGGGGCGTCGGGCGCGCATTGCTCGAGGCGCTCATTTCGCGAGCCGAGGAGCAGGGCTATCACACGCTGATCGGCGGCATCGATGTGGGGAACGCGGGCAGCATCGCCCTCCACGAGAAGCTCGGCTTCAATCACGCCGGCACGATTCGGCAGGCTGGTTTCAAGTTCGGGCGCTGGCTCGATTTGGCCTTTTACCAGCTGCTCTTGAAGACGCCGCTCGAACCGCGCGACGGCTGATCAGGCCCCTTTCTCCCAGAAATCCGCGGCCTACGGCAGCTCGGGAGCGGCAGTGTAAGGTCGGGGTCGGGCTCGCGTTCTCCTTCTGAAAGCGAACGAAGGAGTCACTCGATGCGTCGATCACGTTGGTTTCTGGCTGGTTCTTGGGCGCTGTTCGCGCTCGGCTGTTCGCGCTCCGAAGGCGTGCCCCACGCCGCGATAGCCCCGTCGGGTAGGGCGTCCAATCTGGCTTCCTCGTCGAGCCTGGCCGCCGATGCCGATGATGCTGCGGCCGCGCCGGAGGCAGCGCGTGACGAGGCGCAGGCGCCTGCCGAGGAAAAGCGCGAGAGTCGCCCCAACGCGAGCACACCGGGCGCGCCTCCACCTCCCGCGGTCGCTCAAGGCCCAGCGCGCCCGCGCGCGGTCGCCCATGGCGGCGCGCGTCCGGCCAAACCCGTCGCAGCCAAGGCCGCTCTAGCTCCGGGCGACGCGCCACGTAGCGACGCGAAGCCGGATGTGCTGAGCCGAGCGCGTGACGCCGAATTCAATACCGAAAGCTATTCGCGCATCGTCGACAACGAGTTCGTCTCGCCGCGCACAGCGCCGCTCTCGACCTTCTCGATCGATGTGGACACGGCCGCCTACGCAAATGTGCGGCGCTTCGTCGATCAGGGCAGTTTGCCGCCGCCGGATGCCGTACGCATCGAGGAGCTCGTGAACTATTTCACGTATGCTTACCCCGATCCCAGCGGGGACACGCCGTTCTCGGTCACCACCGAGCTCTCGAAGGCGCCCTGGAATCCCTCGCATCGCCTGCTCTTGGTCGGGCTGCAAGGCAAGCGCTTGCCGGCCGCCGCGCTTCCGCCTCGAAACCTGGTGTTCTTGGTGGATGTGTCGGGCTCGATGAATGAGCCCAACAAGCTGCCGCTGCTGAAGTATGCGCTGCGCGAGCTGGTCAACACGCTCTCGGCCAAAGATCACGTGTCGCTCGTCGTGTACGCGGGCGCGGGCGGCGTCGTGCTGAACCCGACGCCCGCGAGTGACAAGACTCGCATTCTCGAGGCGCTCGATCGCATGGAGGCCGGCGGCAGCACCAACGGCGCAGAAGGCATCGAGGCCGCATATGCCCTCGCCGAGCGGAGCTTCGACCCCAAGGGGGTAAACCGCGTCGTGCTCGCCACGGATGGCGACTTCAATGTGGGGGTGACGAGCGAGGGGGACTTGGTGCGTTTGATCGAGGCGAAACGAGCCAAGGGTGTGTCGCTCAGCGTGCTCGGCTTCGGAATGGGGAACCTCAAAGATGCGACACTGGAGAAGCTCGCCGATCACGGCAACGGCAACTACGCGTACATCGACTCGCGCGCCGAAGCGCGCAAAGTGCTCGTCGAACAGGGCGGCTCGACGCTGGTCACGATCGCCAAGGACGTGAAGATCCAAGTCGAATGGAACCCCGCCGAAGTCGGCGCCTACCGCCTGATCGGCTATGAGAACCGCGCTCTCGCCGCGCAGGACTTCAATGACGACAAGAAGGACGCCGGTGACATCGGCGCCGGTCACAGCGTCACCGCGCTCTACGAGATCGTACCTCCGGGTGCAGCGGAAGCGCGTCCGGGCGTCGATCCACTCAAGTATCAACCGCCCAGCGCCAATCCCCCAGATAGCGCGCGCGGTGAGCTTTCCACCATCAAGCTCCGCTTCAAGCGACCGCGCACAGATGTGAGCGAGCTCTTGCGCTTCGCCGTGAAGAGCGACCCGCGCCCCCTCGAGCAGACCAGCAACGACTTTCGCTTCGCGAGCGCGGTCGCCAGCTTCGGAATGTTGCTTCGAAACTCCGAGGCGCGCGGTTCGAGCAACTTCGGCCTCGTGCAAACGCTCGCCGAAGGCGCGCGCGGCGCCGATCCCGCCGGCTACCGCGCGGGATTCATCGGGCTCATCGCGAAGACGCGCGGCCTCGCGGGCAGCTCTGCCCTGACTCAGGCTAGGCCTTGAGAAGCTTTCGCGGCGCTCCCCTGTCTCGCTTTTGTCTCGCTTTCCGAGCAGGGGCGCGGACACGGGCGCGCTTGCGGGCAAGCGGGCTACGGCGAGACGATGCGCAGCAGACCCTCGAGGCGCTGCGTGACGAAGCGCTCGGCCGGACTTTGGTTCACCCGCTGTCGCATATTCTCGACGTAGGCGCGCAGCGCGGGGACATCGATGCTCGGCACCCGTCGCACGGTCGCGTGCAGCTGATCGACGATTTCGGCGGCCGGTGGCTTCTGCAAGGCGGCGTAGAGCTGAATCGTGTAGTCAAACCAGCTCCCCTGCAGCTTGGCGTCGGCCAGGGCCACCGCGTAGTGGGCGGCCTTGACGAAAATGTGGGGCGGCGTCTCTGGGTGCCCATCACGTGCACGCCGCAGCGCATCACGCAATGGCGCGACCAACAGACGCTCCGCCTCGTCCACGCGACCCATGCCGAGACACTTGTCGGCCAACGTGCCCAGAAATTCGATGGAGAACGTTTCGACGGTGGGCGTCTCGGCGTCCACCGGGTTGACGCGCAGGAGAGAGGCCAGGTTGCCGCCGCCGGGGCTCGTCGCAGGTGTGGGATTCGTGGTGTTGCGCGCGCTCACAATCTCGGACTTCAGCACGAACGCCAGGCCACCAATTTGGATCTGGTCGTCGTCCCGCAACGCTTGAACGGCCTTGATCTTCTTTCCGTTCACGAAGACGCCGTTTGCGCTGCCCAGATCTTCGATGCGTACCGAAGTGCCGTCGACCAGGAAGCGCGCGTGCCGGCGCGAGACCTGCGGGTCACCGACGAGCAACTCACAACCGGTGCTGCGTCCGACCACGAGGGCGCGCGGCTCGAGACCTAAGCGCGCCTCGCCGTGCTGCAACAAGAAGCGCCGAAAAACGGGAGAGTGGCTCGGACTCGGAGTGGACTCTTGGCTCATGGTGGACGGGGGAAAAGGCGCCTCGTCTGAAACGGCCCAGATCGGCGCACCGAAAGGCCGAAGCGACACGACTTCGCGACGAGCAGTCATTTAGCTTAGTAAGCGTGGAGCCGCGCGCAAAGGCAGCTTTTCGGCGCTTCCCGTCCGGAGCCCGGCTCGAAGTGATAGCTCCACTCAGCCTCACTGATATGCTCCCACCGTGCTCCTGGCCACACGCCTACATCTCGGTCGTTCACTGCCGCGCAGCGCGCTCGCTGTGCTGCTTGGTACGGGTGCTGCGGTTAGCGGGATTTGGAATGTGGCGTGGTGGGTGCGCGGCGTGGTCGGCTTCGATGTAGCCGCATTCACGCTATTGCTGATTCAATGGGCGCATATCCTACACTCGGATCCCGCGCTCACCCGTGCGCGCGCCGCTTCTGACGATCCCGGGCGCCTGTTCGCCTGGCTCTTGGCGAGCGCCGGCTCGTTCGTGGGCCTGTTCTCGAGCCTGGTCATTCTTCGCCGCGCGGCTGGCCCGAACGGCGGCTGGTGGACGACGCTCGGCTTGATCTCGATCGTGTTGGCCTGGGTTCTCACCCACACCGAGTACACGCTGCGCTACGCCCATCTCTACTACCGACACGGGCACCAAAATGGGCTCGAGTTTCCCGGCGGGCAATCGCCCAGCGACCTCGATTTCGCCTATTTCTCGTTCACGATCGGGATGTGCTTTCAGGTCTCGGACGTCACTGTCTCGAGCCCGCTGATTCGACGCACGGTGCTAGCGCACGCGCTGACCGCGTTCATCTTCAACACGACGATCGTTGCGTTGACGCTGAACTTGGTCTCGGGCCTGCTCGGGCGCTGAGCCGAGCCGAGCGCGTTGCTGGAAGAGCCCAATTTCCCTCAAGGGCGCGCCGTCTGCGCCGTTCAATGCGTTGGGCAGATGCACGAACGCGCCACAGTGCCGAGTCCGCGTGACGTTGCTGTCGGCAACGGTGAGCAGCGCACCTTGCCGAGCCCGGGACCTTTGGTGGTCATCGAACGCCGCGTGGGCCAGGTGAGTGCAGCGGATCTCGACGTGGTGTTTCAGCCGATTGTCGATCTCGGCACCGGCTGGACCGTGGCTTTTGAGGCCTTGACCCGCTGCAAGTGGCCCGAATTCAAGAGCCCGCTGGTGCTGTTCGAGCACGCCGAGCGGGAGGGCGCGTGCGGCAAGCTCGGGCGCCTGGTGCGCGAAGTCGCGTTCAACCGCTGCGACGACGCGCCTCTGTTCGTCAACATTCACCCGCGAGAGCTCGACGAGGGCTGGCTGGTTCGCCCCGACGACCCGCTATTTTTCCACGATCGTCCGGTGTACTTGGAGATCACCGAGTCTGCCGCGTTCAACTACTTCGATGTGTGCATGAACGTGCTGCGCGAGATCGGGGCGCGCGGTGGTGCCCACTTGGTGGTGGACGACTTCGG
>JAEUAF010000831.1 GCA_019695485.1 Sorangium sp. | reverse complement strand
CCGCCCGCGAAGAAGGCGGAAGCGCCGCCGCCCGTAGTCCCTGCACTCGGGAAGCACGCGAAAGCGAAGAAGAAGCGCCGCGACGGCTGAGTGCCCCGCCCGCTGCATCGGGCCCTCGGCGCAGCTTTGCTCACAAAGACGCCAGGTGTCCGTCGCTGGCGCCCAATTTCGCACCTTCCGAGCACGGGCCACGTTTACCGGGGGCAGATCGGGGACTGCTTTGGGAACGTCGGCGTGGCGCGTGAGTCGGGGCTTCGTGTACCCTGGGTCTATCGTGCCGAGAGCGCTGGGATTTTTGACGGCTGTGCTGGGCCTCTCCGTGGGGGTCTCCGCGCACGCTGCCGAGGCCCCGGCAGAGCGACAGATCTCCGCGGAGGAAGTGCAAGCGTGGCTCGATCGTCCGAGCGGCGCCCCGAGCAGCGACAGTCTGACGCCGGGCCCCGATGAGGCGCCGCCGCCCCCTCCCCGCAAGCACGGCTTCACGGTCGAATCGGGGCTCGGGGCGCTCAGCCACTTGGGGCCGTTGTCGCATGTGACGCCGACTTCGCCGTGGTTCCACTTACAGCTCGGCTACGAGCCATTGCGCTGGCTGATGGTGTTCGCGGAAACGGATCTGGTGTTCTCCAATACGAGCTATGCGGCGCAGCCGCCGCCTCCGCGCACGTATCGCTTGTTTGGGTTCGGCGGGGGGCTACGCGGCTCGCTGGGGCTCAGCGAGCGCTTCGGGGCCTTTCTCGAGGGCAGCGCGGGCATCGCGAGTGTGAGCGACGACTTGCTCGAGATTTATGGCTTCTTGCACGCGACCGAATGGCAACCCTACATCGGTGGCCGACTTGGCCTCGAGTGGCGCCCGGTGAATCCGCATCTGTGCATTGGCTTGTCCGGCGGGATGAGGACGTATCAGTCCGGGCTACGGCGCGAGCGCAGCAGTTCCTCGGCACTGGCCGTGTTGGGCGGGCTGTCGCTCAGGTACACGTTCTGAGCGACAGCGGCTCAGTTCCAGCGCCCGACGCGCACGCGCGGCAAGGCCTGAGGATCGACGTGAATCGAGAAGTCGAGCTCGCTCGACGCTGAGCTCGCATCGAGCTCGATCAGCTCGACGCCGCCGGCGAGGAGCTTACCATCGGCGCTTGCTGCGCGCTGAAGTGCGGGGCCGTTCATGTGCATGCCGTGAAACGCCGCGAACAGATCGGCACCGCGCTGATCGGCCGTGACCGGGTCGCGCGCCGTGGGAAGGTACGCGAAGCAGGGATTCTGGGCCGCGGCGCCGGCGGCCTCCTCGCGATTGCTCATGGCGAGCGCCGTGAAAAAGTCCATGGCGATGGCCTCGATGGGCGACTTGCCGAGCTCCGGCAGCGCGCTTGCGATGGCTTTGGGGCTATCGATCAGTGCACGCAGAAATGCCGGACCGCCGAGGTTCCGGAGCCCCGTCGCATCGACGCTGTCGCCGCCACCGCGATCGTAAAGGTAGCGCGAGAACAGATACGACCCACCGCGCAGCACACCATCGCGCGTCGAATCGTACGCATTGTCGTTCAGCGTATCGGCCAACGAGAACTCTGCTAACCCGTCGAGGCCGGCCATCGTCACGTAGAGATTGCCCGCTTGGTAGCCGATCACGTCCTGCGCCAAGGCGCCGACGCCCTCGATCATGTAGCTACCGTCGGGCCAGGTCCTGAGCGCGTTCTTCAACACCTTGCGATTGAAATGCAAGAGGTGGCTCGTCTCGTGCACCAGGATCTCTTTGATCGCGTTCGCCGTGTTGTAGGGCGGATCGATCGCGTCCGGCGGCGTCAAGTAGAGGTACTCGCCGTGATTCGAGCCCACGCAGCCGGGCAGCTTGTCGAGCAGGTCACAGCCGGTGAAGAATGCGATCCCGGTCTGATAAGTCAGCGCCGAAAACACCAGTTGAATGCGCCCATCGCCGTCGAGATCGGGCTCGGTTCCGAATACGGCGCGCTCGCGCGGCATGATCGTGGCCTCGAAGTCGCGCAGGAACTCGGCCGCGAAGGTGGGATCGAGCGGCGTGGCATCGTTCGTGTCGAGCCAGACCACGCTGTGCTCGCCGACGGCTACGACCTTGGCGTTGATGAGCGACGCGCCAGCCGGCGTCGAGATCGAAAGCGCGCGCGTGTCTCCAACCATCGGCGCGGGCCCGCTCGGTGCGGGGTCGGACACTAGGGCGCTGTCGCCGAAACCTCGGCTCGAGAGCGAACAGCCGCTGAGCGCTCGCGCCGTGCTCGGCGCGCCGCCCGCGCTCGAGCTGAGTGAGTAGCCGAGCGATTGAGCCCCGCTCGCAAAGTTCGTCGACCCAACGATGAGCACGAATTTCTCACTGCCATTCGGCGCTGCCAAGCGCGCCGCGGCGCTGCCATCGGCCACGCTGAGCTCGACGACTTCCCCGGGCTCGAGTTCGAGTGCCGCCGCGGGACCATCGCTTGCGGGCGCCCCGCCTTCAGCGCCAAGACCAGGACTGGATTTCAGCGGAGTGCTCGCGCACGCCAGAGCGACGAGGGGCGCGAACAGTGAAAAGCCGGCGACACGGCCGTGTGACATGCGCGGAAGATAGCAGGTTTTCTGCCGTTTCCCTACATGTACATGCTAGCCAAAGCCTCACCTCGAGTGGAGCTCGAGTGGGGAAAGGCCGTGCGCCGACACTGGTGCTGCGACGGTCACAGTGTGTGAAGTCACGCACGAAATAAAGGCGTCGCGCGCTCGGCTGCGTGAGCTACCATCAAGGTACATTGGCCGAATCCACGCCAGCCGCATCCTTGGGACTCCACGTATCCTTCTTTCCGAGTGAGCGCCTCGTGCCCTCCGTGTCTCGGCTCGTGCTCGACTTCTGTCGGCTCGCGCTGTCCGATAACGACGACGGTGACCGCTACTACATGGCGGCTCACGAATTGGCCGAGAACGTGGCCAAATACTCGACGGGGACGCGCGTCAGTCTGGACCTCGTCATGACCGAGCAGGATGGCGTCTACGCCATGAAGATCCACGCGCGCAACGAGACGAGTCCGGAGAAGCTACGCGACGTGGCGGAGCGCCTATCCGAACTCAAGCGAGCCCCGGACGCTCTGGAGTTCTACGACCGCCTGATCCTGGAGACCGCCGGAGCGGAGGGAATTTCTGGGCTTGGCCTGGCTCGTATTCGAGCCGAAGGCGAACTCGAAATCGACTACAGCATCAACGGTAGTGAGCTCACGATCATTGCCAAGGGCCCGCCCCGCAGACCCACCGCGTCAACATGAGCAACCTTCAATCCTTATCGCTCGACACCTGGAGGCTAGAGCCGGAGGTCGTCGCCGGGGCGATCACTGTTCGCATGAGCGGCCTCGGCGACATGGCCGTCGTCAAGCCCTTCGCGGACTTTCTAGCAGGGCTCAAGGACGAGATCTCGAGTGCAGATATTCAGCGCGTCGAATTCGACGTGCGCAATGTGCAACTCTTGAACTCGAGCTGTCTCAAGAGCATTTTCAATTTCGCATTTCGGATCAAGGCTGAGCACCCGTCCTGCCAGATGAGCTTCCTGACCAGCGCCTCGCAGGCCTGGCAGGCGCGCGCTCTCGGCCCGATTCAGCGCATGGTCCGCGAACAAGTCACGATCTCCGCGGCATAAGCCCACTCCCATGCCCGGCAAGCGGATCTGCATAGGGATTCTGGCAAACTCGCTGGCTGGCGACTACCAGAGCGAGGTTCGACTCGCGATCGAGCGGGCCGCGAGCGAACGCGACGTGGACGTGCTCTTCGTCAGCGGGCAGCAAAACGCGGCCGCCAGCAGCTTGGCCCTGGTCGGTAGCGCTATCTACTCGATGCTGGGCCCCGAGCGCGTGGATGCGTTGATCGTGCTGTCCGGGACCTTGACGCACTATATGGGCGTCGACGGCCTGGAGAGGCTCTGCCAAAGCTACGCTCCGCTTCCCGTGTGCAGCATCGGGGTGGAGCTTCCGGGCGTCCCGAGCCTCCTAGTCGACAACGCCGCCGGCATGGAGGTCGTGGTCCGCCACATGCTCGAAGTGCACCAGCGCAGAGCGCCAGCGTACATCGGCGGTCCGCTCAACAGTGACGAGGCCGAGTTGCGTCGCGTGGCCTATTTGAAGACGCTGGGACAGGCGGGGGTCAGTTGGGATCCGCGCCTGCTGGCCGCGGGGGACTTCAGCGCCGAGTCCGGTGCCGTCGCCATGCGCGAGCTCTTGGCACACGGCGTGGCGTTCGACGTGGTCGTGGCCGCAAACGACTACATGGCGCTCGGCGCGCTCGAGGTGTTGAAGCAACATCAGCTGAGCGTGCCGCGAGACGTGCTGGTCGCCGGCTTCGACGATGTCAGCGTGGCGCGCTTCTGCAATCCATCGCTCACCACGGTCCGACAGCCGCTCAAACGCCTGGGTACGCTCGCCGTGGACACCGTGCTACGCCAGGTTGCAAATCAGCGCGTGCCGAACCGAACGGCTGTTGCGGTCGAGCTCGTGCGCCGCGAATCCTGCGGCTGCGGCTATCAACTCACTCGAACCTGGGCACCAACGGCCAGCGACGCGAGCGGCAGGGCGCCAGCGCTGAGCGAACGCTTGGGCGAACTCAGCCAGCAGATCCGAAAGGTCGTGGCGGTGCCGAGCGATGTCCTACAGGATTGGCCGGAGCGGTTTCTGGATAGTCTGATGCACGAGCTCGGCGGGGAGCCTGGGCGCTTCTTGCAAGACTTCGAGCATCTACTCGAGGCGGCCCAGAACGAAGGTGTGGCGCTCGACGAGTTCCAGCAGGTGATCACCCTGCTGCGCTCCGAGTTGCCCCGGACCTCCGCGGCCGACTCGACGGCTGTGCTGGAACGGATTTGGCACGCCGCGCGGCTGCTCATCGGTTCCGCATCGGTGCGCGCTCAGGGCCGACGCCGTCTGGACGTCGAGGCCGCAGCCCTGCATTTGGCGCGCTCGGGCGAGCGCTTGTCCACCGCGCTCAGCATGCCACTCCTGCGCCAGGTACTCGGCGAAGAGCTGCCGTCGATGAATATCATGCGAGCCGCGGTCGCGCTGCACGATGCCGACCTCGCCACACTGAAGCCATTCTTCCTGATGGTGGACGGGCGTGAAGTCGAGACGCACACCGCTGGCTATCCGACACGGAAGCTCGCCGACGAAGCGTACTTTACGAGCGAGCAACGTCAGAGCTCATTTTTGATGCCGCTCACGTTCGAGGACAAGCAGCTCGGCATCCTGCTCCTTAGCGCGGGCGCGAACGAAACGCTGTACGAGACGCTGCGTCACCAGATTGGCTCGGCGTTGAAGAGCGCGGCGCTCCATCGAGAGGTGGTGCAACAGACCGCCGCGCGCGAGCGCGTCGAGCAGGAGAGCCTACGCCAGGAAACGCGCATGGCAGCGCGGCTACAGACCACTTTGGCGCCCTCCGAACTTCGCGTGGCCGGCCTAGAGATCAGCGCGTTGATGGAACCGGCGAGCGAATCGGGAGGGGATTACTACGACGTCTTTCCGCTACCCGACGGCGCGTTTCTGGCGATGGGCGACGTGGCGGGTCACGGCCTCGCCGCAGGGATCATCATGGTGATGATTCAGAGTATGGTCGCGCTGCTGGCACGCGAGTCCCCCGCCGGAAGTCCGGCGGAGCTCTTGTCTCGACTGAACGCCGCGCTGTTCGACAATGTCAGGCATCGCTTGCAGCGCGACGAGCACGCCACCCTCGTCTTGATGCGCTACTTTTCGAACGGCAGAGTCGTATTCGCGGGGGCACACGAGGACATCTTGGTTTGCCGCGCGGATAGCCGACGCTGCGAGCGCATCGCAACGGACGGGGTCTGGGTCGCGGCGCTGCCCGAGATCGAGAGCATGCTCGTGGATGCCGAGTTTCAGCTTCGCGACGGCGATCTAGTCGTGTTATTCACGGACGGAGTGACCGAGGCGCTCAACGTCCACTCGAGCCTGTTCGGCGTCGAACGGCTCTGCTCACTAGTCGAACAGGCTCAGGACACGGCGGTCCACGTCATTCGCGATCGCATCCTTGCGGCGGTGCACGCCTGGGCGCCGCAGCTTCACGACGATGTCACACTGCTGGTGGCTCGCTATCGCGGGTCCGCGGACGCCGAGGCATAGGCCGCGATCAGCACGGTGATGTCGTCCTGCTGCACGGGTGCCCAGGCGCGAACCGCACTGAACAGCTCCTGGCGAATTTGCTCGATCGGTTGGTCGGCGCAATTGCACACGATCTGACAGATGCGCTCGTTTCCGAACATCTCGTTGTGCGCGTTCCTCGCCTCGGCGAGTCCGTCTGTGACCAGGATCATCAAGTCCCCGGGATTGAGGCGCACTTCGTGATCTTCGAGCATCCCGCTGATGTCCGGCACTACGCCAATCCACACGCCGGGGACCTCGACGCACTCGCAGACGCCGAGCGCGGCCCGATAGATGATTAAATCCTCGTGCGCACCCGCGAACACGACGCGACCGTCCTCGTGATATCGGAGCAGCACGAACGTCGCAAAATCTTCTTTCCCCAAGCGCTCCTTGATATTGGGGGTCATACCCAGGTTCACGTCAGTCACGAGCTCGCACGGACTGGCACTCGGACGCGACCTTACGAGAGCCCCCGTCATGCTCTGAATCATCAACATGATCAAGCCAGACAAGAGACCGTGGCCCGTCACGTCGGCCATCGCGAGCCAGCAGCCGTCCGCGGTCGGGATCACGTCGTAGTAATCGCCGCCGACTTGGTCTGCGGGCGCGGCGTGCGCCGTGATCTGGAGGCGAGGCGCCGCGAGCGTTCTGGGAGCGAGCGCGGCCTGCAAGCGTCGAGCGATCTCCACCTCGGCGTGCAGTTGAGCTTGGGCCAGTCGTTCACGGGCCGCCGTCTCTTCCACCACCCGGGTGTGGAGCATGCCAAGTCGCAGCGCAGCGCTGACCTGGTTGCGAATCGTCTCGCAGACGAAGATGTCGACCGCGCCGTCCAAGGCCATCACACCCACGTGATGGTTGTCGAACGTCAGCGCCATGACCAACAGGCAGGCTGGAATGGCGTTGCTAAACGCCTTAGGGAAGAGCTGCGAGGCGGGATATTCCGGGCCCGCCGGGCGCACCGCTCCCTTCAGGAGGCACAGGATTGGAGTGAAGTGTGGCGGCGAGCCCGCCGAAGCCAGGGCCACCAGTGCGTTGCCCACACCGAGCCGCGGCAGCCATTCGCCCAGCTGCGCGGCCAAGCTCTCGCTGTCTAGAGCCACGGACACGCGCTGTGCCGCCTGACGCAAGTTGACGTAGCGCTCGCCAACGTCGAGCGCGTTGCGGCCTTCCACTCTGGCCGCCCTGGACGCGATCGCCAACAGCCCCTGCAGCCACAGGCGCTCCAGGGCGAAGTGCTGCGGCCCCCGATAGCCGGCGGCATCGAAACTCTCCCGCAAACGCAGCAAGGCACGGCCAAGGTCCTCGACTGCGACGCCGGTCTGAACCGCACCGTCCAAGACCAGGGCGACGGCATCCAAGAACGCACCGCCACGCCCATCGAGCTCGGCAGCGAGCCCAGCGAGCAGGACCTGTGTCTGCTCTCGCCACCAGCTGCGGTGTGAAAGCGCCGAATCCACGAGTGGGCGGGCGAGCGCCTGCTCCGATTGCCGCAGGTAATCGAGCGCCGAAGTCAGATTCTCTGGCGCCGGGGATATCGACGAGGCGACGTAGCCACAGCCACACGACTCACGCACTACCAGTTCTGGCGCAAACGCAGTCACCGGGGTGGTCGCGCGAGCGGACAGCCGCGCGAGCAAGGCCTCCACGGCGTGCTCCGCCATGTCTTCCACGCTCTGTGCCACGCTGGTCAGCGATCGCGTGGCCGAACGCGCCGATGGGCTATCGTCGAAGCCGATTACGCGCACGTCGCTCGGCACCGCAAAGCCGCGAGCCAGCAGCACATCCATCGCCCCAATCGCCATGTAGTCGTTGGCGGCGACTAGAGCGTCGAAGCGCGTGCCCGCATCGATGAGTGACTCCGCCGCTGCGCCGCCGGACGCCAGCGTGAAGTTCCCGGTCGTCTCGAGCTCGGAGCTCAGTGGCAAGCCATGGGCTTGCAGAGCGGCTCGGTAGCCCTCCAACCGAGCGCGAGCTTCCTGGTTATCGGGCGGACCGCCGACGTAGGCAATCTTTCGACAGCCGTGTTCGACGATCAAGTGCTCGACCGCGCGCATCATGCCCGCGCGGTTATCCACCACGAAAGAGATGATGCCTGCTAACTCGATGCCAATACTGACGCAGGGCACTGAGGACAAGCGCTCAGTCAATGCGTGGAGTGGGGCCGGTCCCGTGTAGTTTACGAGTACACCCGATAAAAAAATGACCCCGTCGACCCACTCCGGCGAGAGCCAGTCGAACACCACGTTCTGCGCGCGATCGTTGGGGTCGGGGTGTTGCAGCTCACGCCCCAACACCACCACCAAGTCACAATCGACGCGCCGCACAGCGCGCTCTACGGCGAGCCGAAAGGAAAGCGGATACGATGTCAGTAACCCATTCGTCAGCAAGGCAATGCGCGTGCGACGATGCGACGAAGAAGGGGCGGGCACTCCTATCAATCTAGACCCGGTGACCGAGCAGCGCATCCACAATGCGTGCTCGCACCCAAGAGTACATTGGTAGATAGCCGCGCCATTCAGCCGCCGTCCGCGCGCTGCTCAAACGTCTACGTGCAAAACTTAACGTGACAAAGAGAGTGGTCGTAATGTTGAGTGTGTCGAATCTTTGTCACTCGGAACGGCTGGAGTCAGCATGTCCGCACTGACGATCCCCATGGTGCGAGGGAGTGGGTTTACGCTCGAGTCGGTGGATCTCGGGGGCCCCGCGCTCCGCTTCACCGGCAACGGTGACATGGAGGCATGTCCAGAGCTCAACCAATTCCTCGCCATATTGCATCAAGAGCTGCTCCGAACGGGGGCGCGCGCCGTGACGATCGACTTCAGCGAGCTCTATTTCATGAACTCCTCGTGCTTGAAAGCGTTCGCGGCTTGGATCAATAAGCTGAAAGATCAGAAGCAACTCTACCGCGTGCGCTTCCTCACGAACCCAGCCCTGACCTGGCAGCGCCGTAGTCTCGAAACGTTGCAGCGTTTTGCGCCGACCATCGTTTCGCTGAGCACCGACTTGCCCTGAGCGGGACTGCGCATTCGCTGCGCTGAAACGCCTCAGCCGGTAGGCTGCCCGCAGCCAGCGCAAAAGCGCGCGTTCCCGTCGAGCTTAGCGCCACACCCGGAGCAGAATTTGCGTAGTGTCGCGGCTCCCGCGGCCACCGGAACTGCGACCCCGCAATTCGCGCAAAAACGCGCACCTGCCGCGAGTTGTGAGTGACACTGACCGCAGCTGTGTCCCGCAGAGACGCTGAGCGCGGCGGCGGCCACGTCCAAGCCACGCAGTTGATCGGCCTTGGCCGCTTGCTCGCGTGCTTGCTCGACGGCGACCTGCGCCTGGATCATTGGAGCTTGTTCGCGAATGTCGGGCGCGCAGGTTTCGCACAGCCCGCGCTCGTGATTCCAACAAACCTCCGGGCAGACCCACTGCCCACATTGGGTGCACTGACGGAACTTGGGGCGACATTCCTCGATCGCCGCGCTGAACGCAGAATCCCAGGCCGGGCCGCGCAAGGCATCTTTCAGGTGATCCGCGCCCCAGCCCGCGCGCGACGCCGCGCCGCCGAACAAAGCACCCGCCGCCTTGATCACGGAGGCCGCCACGCCGACCGCATTGTGCTTGAAGCTCGAACGATGGCCGTTGCCGCACTTGTCGCAGAAGAACTCGAATTGAAAGCCGGTGTCGTTCGAGTGGTCGCGGTTGTTGCGGGTAAATGCTTGGGTGCTCATGCGCGCGCAAATATACGCCTAAGTCGGTTCGAATTGCGCGCCGCTACTTATTTTCGCAGGCGCCGCCGTGCGGCGAAAGGAAGCAGGGCGGCCAACGCCGCCCCGAGTGACGACGCTCCGCCGATCGGCTTTCCCACCCGACAATGGCAGCCACGGCGTTCGGCGCGGCCGCTCGGATCGCCCCGCAACAGGCGCAGCAGCTCATCGGCGCGGGCCAGCGGCTGCGTCCCGTGGCAGCCCGACGTGATGATTTCGCTGCCCG
>JAEUAF010000797.1 GCA_019695485.1 Sorangium sp. | reverse complement strand
CATGGACAGGTCGACCGACGAAGAAAGAACCGCGCGCTCATCTTAGCTCGTGTCGCCACCGATCCATGAAGAATTTTGTCCGTGATTGGCGATGGCTCGCGATCCGTCTAGAGTCAGCGCGCGCCTCGGGCCGCACGAGCGTTCGGATCGGTTGCCGCCGCTCCGCGCAGCATGTAACCCGGGAAGCGTCGCATATGAAGATTCTTCTGTTTGGGGCGAGCGGCATGATTGGGCAAGGCGTCTTGCGTGAATGCCTGTTAGACGCCGACGTTAGCGCGGTCGTCGCCGTGGGTCGGAAAGCATCCGGGGCCGAACACGCGAAGCTCCGCGACGTCGTGCATCGGGATTTTCTGGATTTCAGCGCGGTCGCGACGGAGTTCGCGGGCGTCGACGCTTGCCTTTACTGTCTCGGCGTCTCGTCTGCCGGGATGAGCGAAGCCGACTACCGCCGCATCACCCTCGACTTTACGGTCTCTGCGGCGAAAATGCTGCTCGCTCAGAGTCCGCGTGCGGTGTTCGTGTTCGTGTCCGGCGCCGGCACCGACCCCGCTCCGCGCGGCTCTACGATGTGGGCGAGGGTCAAAGGCCAGGCGGAGAACGCCCTGCTCGCCATGCCATTTCGAGGGGCGTACATGTTTCGGCCGGCGTACATTCAGCCGCTGCACGGCGTGGTTTCGCGCACCAGGCTCTACCGAGCACTCTACGCCGTGACGAGCCCACTCTATCCGCTCCTGAAGCGTGCGCTCCCCAAGTACGTCACGACGACGGAGCGCGTGGGCCGCGCCATGCTCGTCGTCGCCAAGCAGGGCGCGACGAAGCGGGTGCTCGAGAGCGCCGATCTGGACGCGCTTGCTGGCCCCCCGACGCCCTGAAAAGTGCGCTAAGCTCGCGCTCGATGACTCGGGTGCGTGTGCGTTGGTGGCCGCTCGTGTTCGCGCTCGGATGCGGGGCGCGAACCGAGCCATACCTCGCGGCGAGTCCGGCTCACGGCGGCGCGCAGAGTAGCGGCACGGGAGGCGTTGCGGGCAGCGCTTTCGGCGGGGCGAGCTTTGGCGGGGCCGGTGGCGCTCCTTTGCGCACGCGCTGCACGCTCACGAGCGACGACCCGCGCGTCGCAGGCATCAAACCCGACGAGGTCGCGATGCTCGACGCAGCACAGTTCGTGGAAGGCGACGTCGCTGCCTACCATTGGTCACTCGCGGCGGAAGACTGCGACGCGGTCGTGCAGAACGCCCAATTCAAGCTGCAAGGCGTCGACTCGCGCGTGGTGCAGTTTCAACCCTCACGCCCCGCGCCCTACCACTTCACACTGGAAGCAACGGGGCTCGGCGGCGATCATGTCGCCTGCAACCTCGAAGTCCCGGTCGAAGGCATCGGCATGCGAGTCGAGCTATGCTGGGACACGAGCACGTCGACGGATCTCGATCTCTATCTCCACACGCCGTTCAACGAGGCGCCCTGGTTCACCCCGAACGCGACCTCGCTCGTGCAGGCCCTCAACGATACGACCTGCAACACCTCGAACGCCACGGCAAATCTGCGGCTCCCAACGCGGCTCGATTGGGGCTACGCGGATTCGCCGATCGCGGCCTGCAATACCCCTTCATTTCAGGGTTTCCTGGCGCTCGGTCGCTGCCCGAACCCACGCGCAGCCGACGACAACAACCAGTTCATTGCGATCGGCACCACGGAGCGCATGCAGCTCGACAACCCGCGCTCGGGCCAGCGCTTCCGCGCGATGGCTCAAAACTTCAACAACCTTCCGGCCGAGCCGCACCTCTTCGTCTATTGCAGCGGGGAGCGAGCCGGCGCGGCCGATGCCCCCGCGCAACCGCGAAGCTTCGTCGCCAACAACCCCGGCGTGTATGGCGTGATGTGGCGTGCGGCAGACATCACGACCTCGGTCGACGCCTCAGGTCGCGTGCGCTGCTCGGTAGCGCCGGTCACGAACCGCACGGCGCTCACCATCAACGACCCCAGCTTCTGAATTACCGGCAAGCGCCCGCTCCGCCTCGAAGTGCGTGAGCCACTCGTTGACCACGGCGTCGCCGAGCGCCGGAATGCGCGCGCGCAACTTGGTCTTGGTGCGCGCTTCGAGCTGCCGCGCCCGTTCGCGCGAAACACCGAGCACGCGGCCGATCTCTGCCAGCGAGAGCTCCTCCGCGTGGTCGGCCATCAAGCGATGCTCCGCGATGTAGCGTTCGCGCGGGTCGAGCTCGGCGAGCGCCAGCCCCACCGCCCCGCGCATGCTACTTCCCACCTGCTGATCGAGGAGCCCTTGCTCTTGGTTGTCGGTCCCCGGCAAACAGTCGACGAGGCGCACCTTCGACTCAGTCGATACCGTGAGCTCGAGCGAGACATCGCGCGAGTCGAGCCGCTGGACCATGCGCCGCAGGACCTCGGGCTTTACGCCGATGCGCTCGGCGAGGGCACGGTCGGCGGCCTCACCCGCGCCGAGCATATTGGTGATGCGCACGCGCTCCCGGCGTAACTTGAAGAAGACCCGCGAGCGAAGCGGCCCGGCGCCGCCGCCCACCATGCTCCAAGAGCGGATGATGTGATCGAGCATGAACGCCCGAATCCAGTAGATCGAGTAGGTTACGAAACGCAGCCCCCGCTCGGGGTCGAATTTGCTGAGCGCGTGCGCCACGCCAAAGTTCCCTTCGGCCACGAGCTCACCGAGCGGGACGCCGTAGCGCCTATATTTGTGGGCGGTGGCGACGACCACGCGCATGTGTCCGCGCGCCAACCTGTCGGCGGCGTCGCGGTCTTGGTGGTACTTCCAGCGCCGCGTGAGCTCGAGCTCCTCCTCGCGCTCCAGCGTGGGTGCGTGGCTCGCGTTGAGCAGGTAAGGGGCAACCTCGTCGAGTCTTCGTGCAAGATTCATGGTGCAGGGCTCACAGCTCGGGACCGTTGAGGGCGTCGTCGATCTTCTTCAGCGCTTCCTCCAGCGCTAGACGGATGCGGCGAACGGTGCCGGGCGACATGCGCCCGCGGTACATGCCGATCTTCACGGTCTTCATCGCGCGCGCGAAGAACTTCATCAAGTCGCCGAAGTCTTCGGCGTAGGACTCGGAGGAGTCCTCGGCGAAGCGTGCGTAGAAGTCGTCGACCGCGCTGCGGTTCGCCTGCAAGTCCTCCTTGCCGAGGTCCGTGATGGCGTAAGCCTTGCGATTTTCCTGCTCGACGACGCGAGCGTGCCCGAGCTCCTCGAGCATTTGTAGAGTCGGGTAGATGACGCCGGGGCTTGGTCGATAATTGGAGCCGGCGCGCTGCTCGATGTGTTGGATAATCTCGTAGCCATGGCGCGGCTGTTCCAAGATGGCCTCCAGCACCAAGTAGCGAACGCCACCGCGCTCGGCGCGGGGCGGAGGCGGGTCGCCCATTGCGTCCGCCCACCACGGGCGTCCGCCTCGCTGACCCGGCCCGCAGTTCCGGCCGTGACCGAAACGTCGGCCGGCTGCCCACCAATGTTCGAAGGGGGGATCGTGATGTCTCATGATAACTCTCGTAAATTCAATCGGTTAGAGACTCGGAAAACGTTTCCGATATGTCTTTAGATATAGCTATAGATATATCTTCTCGAACGTCAATGGCGTGCCGAGCGGGTCCGGTGAGGAATTCGGAGCGACCTGCCTATTGAGACAATCGAGATCGGCTTCGATCGACAGCAGCTCGGTTTTTTCGGAGCGACGAACGCTCAGAAGCGAGCAGGCATTCCGCCGCCGGCACAAACACGCAACGAGGGTCGCGGCACCTCGCGCAGGTCGCCGCTATGCCGCAACGCGTTTGGCGCTTGGGACGAGCTCTTTCTTGGGGGTTCCGCAGAAAAGGGCGCGCCGGGCGTCGGGCTACGCGCTGGGCTCCCCAAGCGCGACACGCCTCGGGTCCGGTGCCGCGCAAGCCCCGCTTTGAGTGGTGACGCGGCCCCCGCGACGTAGCGCGCTGGCGCTCAGGGCGAGAGCGCTCGCTCCCCCCGCTTTCTGGTACCGCATACGCCGCCGAAAGCGACCGCGACCGCGGCGGCATATGCCGCCGAAAGCGACCGCGACCGCGGCGGCAGCGGTTCAGAGCTCGATCTGGGCGCCGATTTCCATCACGCGGTCGGGCGGGATCGCGAAAAACCGCGTGGCAGGTTGCGAGTTCTTGGACAAGAACGAGAACAGGTGGACGCGCCAGCGCGCCATGCCCGGATGCTTGGTCGCGATCATGGTTTCGCGACCGAGGAAGAAGGTGATGCCTTCGAGGCTCGCACCGACGACACCCGCGCGCGCCAACAGATTGGGCACGTTCGGCTGCTCCATGAAGCCGTAGTGCGCCGTGATGCGCGTGAAGCCGTCCGCCATTTCCTCCTGCGTGAAGCGAGAGCGCTCGGAGACGCGCGCCAGATCTTCCGTAATGATCGTGAGCAGCACCACGCGCTGGTGCAGCACGCGATTATGCAGGAAATTGTGGAGCATGGCGGGCGGCGTGCCGTCGCGCTGACTGGTCATGAACACGGCCGTGCCGGGTACGCGCGCCGGGATCTCCACCTTGATCAGATCGTGAAAGTCGTCGAGCGGCAGCATCTGCTCGCGGAAGCGCATGCCCAGCACTTCACGCCCGCGCTGCCAGGTCGTCATCACCACGAACAGCGCCGCACCGACCAGCAGCGGAAACCAGCCGCCATGCTCGATTTTGACGGCGTTGGCGGCGGTGAACGCCAGTTCCGGCACCAAGAGCAAGAGCGTGATGCCGCTTGCCTGCCACAGACTCCAGCCCCAACGCTTGCGCACTAGGATGAAGGCGAGCACCGTCGTGATCACCATCGTGAGCGTCACCGCGATGCCGTAGGCAGCGGCCAAATTGCTCGACGAGCGGAAGGTGAGCACGAGCCAAATCGTACCGAGCATCAGCATCCAGTTGATGCTGGGCACGTAGATCTGACCGCGCTCGTGCTCGGAGGTGTGACGAATCGTCATGCGCGGCAACAGGCCGAGCATGATGGCCTGTTGCGACAGCGAGTAGACGCCCGAGATCAGGGCCTGCGAAGCGATCACGGTCGCGGCCGTCGACAGCGCGACGATCGGGTACAAAGCGAAGCTCGGGATCATGCGGAAGAACGGATTCTCGACGGCGTCGGGCTGCCGCAAGATCAACGCCGCCTGGCCCATGTAGTTCACGAGTAGGGCCGGGAATACCAGGCTAAACCAGGCACGGCGGATGGGTGCGCGCCCGAAATGGCCTAAGTCTGCGTAGAGCGCTTCCCCTCCGGTCACGACGAGGAATACGGCGCCAAGCACTCCGAAGCCGATCGCGCCCTCCTGCGTGAGCAGCCGGAAAGCATGGACAGGGTTGACCCCGGCAAGCACTTCGGGGGTTTGCACCAGGTTCACGATGCCGAGCACCGATAGCGTCCCGAACCAAATCAGCATTACGGGCCCGAAGAAGGCGCCGATGCCAGCCGTGCCGTGGCGTTGAATCGCGAACAGGCCAATCAGGATCGCAATCGTGAGTGGGATCACGAGTGGCGCCGTGCTTGGGGCCGCTTCCTGCAAGCCTTCCACCGCGCTGAGCACGGAGATGGCGGGAGTGATCACGCCGTCGCCGTAGAGCAGCGCTGCACCGAACACCCCCAGCGTAATCAGCACCAAGTGTAGGCGTGACTTTTTCAAGCTCGAGCTCGAGAGCGCCATCAGCGCCAAGATCCCGCCTTCACCTTTGTTGTCTGCGCGCAGCACGTAGGCCACGTACTTGATCGAGACGATCAGCGTGAGTGACCAGAAGACCAACGACAGCACGCCGAGCACGTTCTCGTGATTCGGAGCGATGGCGTGTTCGCCATGAAAACACTCGCGGAGCGAGTAGAGCGGACTCGTGCCGATGTCTCCAAAGACGACGCCGAGCGCTGCGAGCGAGAGCTTGGTGAGGCTACCGTGCGAACCGGGGGCGTGCGGCGCCTCGCTCTTGCGGGCTTCTGGCACGGTATCGGCGGCGGCGGGGCTCGCGACCGGGGCTGTTTCTGGCATGCGGGGCCTACGGTAGCATCAACCGCGTCAGCGCCACATTGCTTGTGCAGGCACGCCTCAGCGTACCCAGAAGATTGTGAATGCGTCGCCGCCCTCATCGGGCTCCGCGGCTCGCGATTGTTCAACGTAGCTAGACGCGCCGAGGTGTTCGCGGACGGTGCTGCGCAGGGCGCCCGTACCGTGTCCGTGGAGCACGAACCCCACACCTTCGCCTTCGCCCAACATGCGGTCGAGGAAGGCGTCGATACGGTTGCCCGCGTCTTCCACGCGCACGCCGCGTAAATCCAGCGTGTTCGCGGTCGTGCGTTGCGCTTGCGCCAAGCCACGCGCGATACTGGAAGACTTTTTCAGGGTAGGCTTCGTCTTGGAGGTCTGAGCGCTCTCGGTAGTGATTTCGAGTCCGGCGACCTTTTCTCGGACGCGCATGGCGCCGACGCGCACGTGTACTTCATCTCGCTGGGGACGATCAAGAACGGTCCCAATGAGGCCGCTTGCCCGAATGCGCACGCGCATTCCGGGCTCGAGATCTTCCGCGCGGGCGTGTTTCCCGGAGGTTACGGGTTGTCGCTGGGGGCGACTAAATCGACCGCCGATGGCGACGTCTTGCGCGACCCGATTCACGATGTTCTCGAGGGAGCGTAGCTCGGCCGCGTCGATCGCCGTGACCTTGAGTTGCTCGCGGACGGCGCGCAACTCGCTGCGCGCCTCCTTGACGTCGTTCGCGAGTCGTTGGGCTTCACGTTCGATGGTCTCGCGAGCGCGCGCGTGAAGTGCTTCGCGTTCGGCTTCCAGCGCCGCCAGGCGTTCGGCCTGGTCCCGACGTTCCGTCTCGAGCGCCTGACGTTCTTCGGCGAGCCGCTGCCGTTCGCGCTGAAGCTCGAGGATGATGCGTTCGCGATCGAGAGAGGTGCTCGGCAAGAGTGCGTTGGCTCGTGCGAGCACGCGTTCGGACAGGCCATGCCGGCTCGCCACGGCGAGCGCGCTCGACGCGCCAGGGATCCCTTGGGTCAGGCGAAAGGTGGGGGACATGCTGGCGAAGTCGAAGCCGACCGAGGCGTTCACCAAGTTGCCGGGTTCGGCTGCCAGCTCTTTGAGTCGCTCGTAGTGCGTGGTGACGGCCACCGCAGCACCTCGCGCGGTGAGCTCTTCGAGCACCGCGGCTGCGAGCGCTGCGCCTTCTTCTGGATCGGTGCCTGCGGCGACCTCATCGAGCAGCACGAGCACGTGCGGTTTCGCGTGCTCGAGAATTTGAGACAAATTCTCGACGTGCGCGGAGAAGGTCGACAGTGAACGCACCAGCGACTGCTCGTCACCGACGTCGGCGAGCACGTGGGAAAACCAGCCGATGTGCGACTCGTATGCGGCCGGGATCGGAATGCCGGCGCGCGCCATCCAGGCGAACAGCCCCAGGCATTTGAGCGCGACGGTTTTGCCTCCGGCGTTAGGCCCCGAGACCACCAGCGCTTGCCCGCCGCGGAGGAAGATGTCGTTCGGTACCACCTCACCCCCGGCGACAGCGAGCAGCGGATGACGCGCGGCATAGAGCTCGATCCGCTCGTCCTCCGCGACATCGATGGGGCGAGCGCGTGTCGCGACGGCGTAGCGTGAAAGCGCCACCACGACGTCCGCCTCGACGCAGGCCTCGAACGCAGCGCGTGCCTCGGGCAGCCGCTCGGCGACGCTCGCCGACAGCTCGGCGAGCACGCGCGCGATTTCGCGTGCGACGGCCGCCTCGCGCACACGCAGCTTATTGCCGAGATCCGTGACTTCTCGGGGTTCGACAAACAGCGTGCTGCCCGAACCGCTCGAGCCGAGCACGATGCCCTCCACGCGGTAGTGCGCGTCGGCGCGCACGGGTAGCACGTAGCGGCCGTCGCGTTCCGTATAGTAGCCGCCGGAAAGCACGTCGGCGTAGCGCTGGGTCAAATCGCCGAGCCGCTTCTTGAGCTCGTCGCGCACGTCGCGCGCACGTTGTCGCGCTTCCTGAAGCCCGGGGGATGCGCGGTCCGCCACGCTGCCGTCGGTGTCGATGCACTGCTCGAGACGCTCGGCGAGTCGGTTGAGTCGTGGGTCGCTGTCCAGCGTGAGTCCGAGCTCCGGCCGCTCTTCACTATGCGCGCGCACCACCTCGCGCAGACGCGCCGCGCGCGTCAGAACCTTGAGCACGTCGAGCAGCTCGGCGCTGCTCGCGCTCGCTCCGACGGCCACGCGCCCGAGCGCTTCTCGAATGTCTGGTAGCTCCCCGACCGGCAGCTCGACGCCCATCTCACCCAGGGAGAGAACTGCTCGTACGCGAGCCGTGCGCACGCGCGCTTCGCGGGGGCTCTCCGCGGGCGCGAGCGCGAGCAGGCGCTGCCGGCCCGGCTCGCTTTGGGCGCCATCCGCCAGATTTTCGAGCAGGGTCTGCCACTCGAGCGCCAATTTGGCGTGCGCTTCGAGCTCATTGATGTCGGCCGCGGCGACCATGGTCGCGCTATGTAGCACTCGGGGCGCCCCATGCGCCCGCGTTCAGCCCGCTCTGGCCCAGCTCGGCAGGTCTTGTCCGACGAATTCCGGGCTGTCGTCGCCGATGCGCACCCCGAGGCCGATCGCCGCTCCTCGCGCGTTCTCTTGCAGGGTCTGCGAGAGCGTGGTGAGGGTGTGTCGCGCGCGCTCGCCAAGTTCCTTCGCCACGTAGAGGACGAGCCGAGAGCCGCCGACCTCTCGCAGATGTCGCAGCAGTCCGCGCGCCAGGACAGAGCGTGCCCAGAGCGCGTCGTCGTCCGTGCGCCCATTCGACACCAGCACAGCATCCTCGATGCGCCAACCGGTCATCACCAGCCGCGACAAGCGATTCGTGACTTGTGCGATCAGTGACTCGGGCGGCCCTTCATAGTGCTGAGCAACCACCACCATGTGATCGGCTGCGGTAGGACTCAGCCAGCGCGGCCAGCTCGCCCCGAACTCGATCACCAGAAGTCGCGCATTTTGGCTTTGCATGGGATCCTCCGAGGCGAGGCTTCCTCGGTAAGCCCAGGTGCCTCTCATGGCCAAGAAAGCCGCGCCTCCGAGCCACCTTTTTGAGCCGGTTGGACCCGCGAGCGGGTACGAGATAACGTGGACAATTGCAGAATGCGGGTTTCGCCTCTTTCCTTCGCGTTTGCCTTGGCTTTCCTCGTTCGTCCCGGCGCCGCTTGGGCGCAGAGTCAGGGGGCATTTCCGAGCGGCGCGGCGAGCAGCGCAGCTCCGCCCGGCGCCGAGCCGCCAGCGGTCCCCCCGCCACCAACACCGCCTCCCTCCGCGCCGCCAACCGCACCGCCTGCCCAGAGCGCGCCTCCGCCGGCGGGCGTTCCGGCCCCCGCACCACCTAGCGCTCCCGCCGTGAGCGCGGCACCTACATTTCCCGCGCCGGCAGGCACGAAGCCCGTTGTGCCCGGCGGCGCTGCGGAAGCGCCATCAGGCGGCGCCATTGTCGAGCCTCCCCCACCCGTGCCAGCGCCCGATCCCACCGTGCATCGGCACGATGGGTTCTATCTGCGGCTCGGGCTCGGAGCTGGTTTTCTCGCGTCGAGCCTCGACGCGCCGATCGGCAAGATCAGCGCGCGCGGAGGCGGGCTCGCGCTCGAGTTTTCCCTCGGTGGCACGGTCGCTGATGGTCTCGTGATCGGCGGTGGGCTTTGGGTCGCTGGCACCAGTAGCGTCACCTTGAAGGGTAATTTCCCGGGCTCGCCGCGTGACGGTGGGAACGCCTCGCTCGGGTTGCTGGGCGTCCTGGCGGACTACTACCCGAATCCCAACGAAGGCTTTCACGTCCAGGGCGGCCTTGGAATTGGGACGCTCAGCTTCGAAAAGAACGTCGCCATCATGACGCCGCTCAACATGGCCGTTGAGAACTGGTCGGGCGGCGGCGGCGGCGCGATGCTTGGCGTGGGTTACGAGTTTTGGGTGGGCAAGCAGTGGAGCATTGGCGGCCTGGCTCGTTTGCTCCTGATGAGTGGCTCACTGCGAGGTGAGGACACGGGCGTCACCTTCGATGGCAAAGGCTACGCGCCGTCGATCTTGTTCGCGGCCACGAATCACTGAGCATGTCACACAGCCGCCGGCTCGAACGACACATCGTGCGTGGCACCCCAAGGTTCTCCCGCTGACATTGCCAAGTTGCGCAGCGTGCTTTGTGCGCGCGCC
Source organism: Sorangium sp. (assembly GCA_019695485.1). GTDB lineage: Bacteria > Myxococcota_A > Polyangia > Polyangiales > Polyangiaceae > PMG-095. The sequence goes on along the minus strand of JAEUAF010000797.1, from coordinate 3,753 downwards.
GCACACACTTGCCTAGCGCTCGCCGTCGGTCTCCTCGCGAGCGCACCTTTGTTCGCGACGGACGCGGCCGTCGCCAGTGGCAGCGCGGTACGTCCGCAAGCGGTCGCCGCTGCACGAGGCGTGCGCCGCACCGAGCCCGGCAGAAGTTCCGGCTGGGCGGACGCTCTTCCGCAAGTTGCGGCTGAGCTCGCGGCGGGACAGCCGTTCGTCACGCTGGTCTATGTACCGCTGTGTTCCAACGCGCAGATTCACTGCGGGGGCCAGGGCGCAGGCGACCCGGCTTCCCCGCAAAAGAACCTGTATTGGGGCAGGGGTTTTGGCGTCCGGCGCTACTTCGACGAGACGGCGCGCGGATGGAAGCGTCTTTCCCGCACTGGACCTGAAGGGCCCGTGCTCGAAGAAGTGATCTACTCGCGTGATGTCGACGGCCAACACTTTGGGCTTCCCGCCGGGCGCACGATCCAACAACTTCTCGTGCTGCGAGCGATTCACGGTGCGGCGATCGAGGCCGCCGTCGACGCTTTCTATCGGACCGCGGGCGAAAGCGGCAGGGTGAGCGTCGGTGAAGGCGCGGCGCAGCGTCTCTTCCGAGTTCAGGTCGTGGGCTACGCAGGCCACAACCGGCTGATGGATGGCTACCATCTGAAAACGAGGCCCAACGGCTCGGGCGAGCGCTCACCGATCCCCGCGTTCGTCTTGGCATGCAAGTCCGACCCCTATTTCTCAGCGGCACTTCGCGAGCAAGGGTCGACCCCGCTCGTCATGACACGCGACTTGATGGCGCCCGAAGGCTACGTGATCGAAGCGGTCGTCGATGCGTTGGGCGAGAACGCCTCGCGCGTGGAGCTGCGTAGACGAGTCGTGCACGCCTACGCTCGCTGGCAGAAACTCTCGGACAAAGTGGCCTCGACGATCTTTGCACCGAGCTTCGCCGCGCCGCTGAACTAGCCGCGGCGCCGGCGCCTGCTGAACCAAGCGAGGCCCGCGAGTGCCGCGAGCGCCCAACCGCTGAAGGGACGGCGCGCGCTGCCTATGCTGCAGCCCGAGTCGGAGCTAGGCGCGATTTTCGAGTTGTAGCTGCTCAGTGATTGCGCGATCTTTTGCGTATTGTCTTCGAGGACGACGCCGTTTCCCGACTCCGCGACGCGCACGATGCGTTGGTTCGCCGGCTGATCTGTCAGCGCCGTTGGCCAAGTGCCCGTGGCTTGGCTGCCCTTGCCGCGGATCACGCCGCCACCGGGCAGCTCAATCCGCCACAGCGCGTCGGCCTGAGTGACGAGTTCGTTACACTCGATCACGCGCACCGCGCTGTGCAAATTGCTGACGTCGGGCAGATCCGGGTTGAAGCTGAAGAGCGGATCGGTGGTCATCTCTTCCGCGGAAAGCGTGCTGTAAAGGCGCGACACGTACGGGTTGCGGTCGAGCAACGCCTGGACGTCCTTCATCGGCTGAATCACATTGCTCTCTAGCGCAGCGAGCAGAGCGCTCGGCGCAAATTCAAGCTTGCTCGCGTAGCAATCGGGGCAGGTTTGAAAATCCGCGAAGCTCACGTCGGCAGGCAGCGTAACGCTCGCGCGCATCGCGTCCCAAAATCCGTCCCACTGCCCCCAGCGTGAGTAGCTCGAGTCGAACAGTTCCTGGAAGGATTTGAAGACCGTGCTCTGTACGCTCTTCCATGTTGCGTCGTCGGCCTGGGTCCACACTGTGTTGGCGAGGGCGCTCGAGGGTGCGGCAAACTCGGTCACGAAGCCCTGGCCGCCTGCTTCATTGGCGGCGTCGCTGACCACCGCGTTGTAGTTGCTGCTGGCGTTGAACCAATTGATGCGCGCTTCGTTGAGCTCGAGGGCGAGGTAGTTCTTCGGGACCGCGCGGGCCGTCGAGGTGAGCCAGGTCATTACCCCCATGTTCTCGTTGGCTGCGACCGCCGTCAGCTTGATGGGGATCATCGGGCTTTTGGCGCTGTAGGTGAGCACCAGAGGCCGAATGGACCCGACGTCGGAGCCCTTGGTGAGGCGCAGCGCCAACAAGTGCATCCCATCCATCAAGTACGGGCGGATCAGACCAGGCGCGCCCGGGCTCACGTTGTAGCCGTTCGTCGTGAGCCAGTCGATGGCCGGCGCGGAAGGCTCCGCCACGCTGGAGTCGACGGAGATGACGCTCCAGTCGAAAGCACCGACCGTCCCCGAGGCATCGACCGTGACCACGGATGGTGTGTTCGAATCGATGTTGACAGAGGTGGGCGTGCTGTTGCCAGTCGCGCCGGAGAACGCCACTCCGCGCGTCGATTGCATACACGTACCTTCAACACGGACCGTCAAATTGTATTGTGGATTGGTGGCGCTCTGCAGGCGCTGGAACGCGAGATTGGACGCCACACCAATCTGCCCGGGGCTCGGCACACTCGGGATTGGAAGCAGCCAGGAGAAGCTCTGCGCGGGGCCTTGGTATTCGATCTCTATGACCGCCGTGACCGTGCCGTCCCCATTGTCCGAGAAGATAATCTTCTCGGCGGCCTGGTTGACCGGCAGGGTCGGTGACGAACAGAACAAACCTCCGCAAGCCCGAGCCGCAGTCGGCGCGCAGACATACGTCGCGGCAGCCAACGAACCAATCACAACCCGGCGCAATAAGAACTCGGAATTCATGGCGTGGCCTCCTCTAAGTCAGTGCTCGCCCCTTGAAGGACGCTTTACGTGTCGCACACCCGCGACCTGCCCGTTCGAACGTCCGCCACTATAGCAGGCGCGATTGACCGGCGCCTTGCCCTTTGGAAACTGAGGGCGCCCCGGGCCGTGCGCGGACGAGGTTAGACAGCAGGGGGTGGCTCGGCCAGAACGACCTGTTCCAGCACTTGGACCAGCTTTTCGATGCGGTACGGCTTGTGGAGGAAGCTCTGAAACAGGCTGTGGTCGAGCCGCTGTTCCAAGTCTTGGTCCATGTGGCCTGAGGAGAGCACCACCGGCACTCTCAAGCCGAGGCCGCGGATCTGCTTTAGCACCTCCATGCCGTCCATCGAGGGCAGGGTGACATCCAGGATGATGACGTCCGGCGACAAGCCATCGAGTTTTCTAAGGCACTCGGGGCCGTCGCACGCTTCCTCCACGCGGTAGCCGTAACGAACCAGCACTCGCCGCAAGAACGAGCGTACTACGGCCTCGTCGTCGACCACGAGCACGGTGCGCGGTGTCGTCGCGAGCGGCACCTTGCTCTGCGCCGCCGCTGAATTCGTGCGCGGACCGGCGGGCAAGAGGATGGAGAATGAACTCCCTTTCCCGAGCTCGCTCTCGACGAGAATGGCGCCACCGTGCGCACGCACGATGCCCAGGCATGCGGCGAGCCCGAGCCCGTGCCCGTGCTGTTTGGTCGAAAAGAAGGGTTCGAAAATGCGCGCTTGCGTGCTCGGGGTCATGCCCGAGCCGCTGTCGCGCACTTCGATGAGGAGCCACTCCCCTTCCTTCAGGTCGGCGCCGAGCGCGCGCTGCCAGCGCGCGTCGAGCGGCGTGCGAACGCGACGCGTCACGACCTGAATCGAGCCTGCCTCGCCGCCCAGCGCATCGGACGCATTGGTGAGTAGGTTCATCAGAACTTGCAGGATGGTGGCGCGGTTGCCGAGCACGACGCTGCCCGGCTCGCAGTCGAACCGGATCTCGGCTTTCTTCGAGATGCCAGCGCCGAGAAGGCCGCTAATCTCGCGCGATAGGGCTTCGATGTCGACGGGCTCGCGGCTACCAATGTCGCGTTGGCCTGCGTACG
>JAEUAF010000788.1 GCA_019695485.1 Sorangium sp. | reverse complement strand
TCGCCAATGGCGGCGCAAGCGCAAATGGCGGCGCAGTCGCCAATGGCGGCGCCGCGGCCGGCGGGCGTTCGAGCTCCGGAGGCGCCCCGGCGGCCGGTTCGTCGAGCGGCGGCACAGTGGCAGCCGGCGGCATGGCATCGGCAAACGGTGGAAGCAGCGTGGGAGGCACCACTGACATCTGTGGCCGCACGGTCGGGTCCTGCACAGCACCCACGGTGCGCGTCACCGACGTCAGCGTCGGCACCGCCGTCACGGGCTACGGCCAAGAAGGCGACACCGATCCGCTGCCTTTGGCGATCGCGCCTTTGCCGTCGGGTGGCTCGCGCGTGGCTTGGCTCGGAACGGACAAGAAGGTGTACGTCGGCCAGCTCGACTGCGACGACAAGCTCGTCGGGACTCCGTTCAGCTTCCCGGGCATCGATCTGCAAGACATCTACGCGGACGCGAGCGGCGGCGTGGTGCTGCTCACGCGAGATGCCACGAACGGCAGCACGGACAATTGCGGGACGGGCATGCTGTGCGGCGGCACCTCGAGCCCGTGTCGAGAGATGTTCTTGGTGCGCTTCGACAACAATGGCAGCGTGGTCTGGGAGGCCCAGGTCACGAACCTCACCTCGAGCCTTGCCGGCTACCAAAATGGGGCCCGCTTCGTGTGGTGGTACCAACATCACGGTCGCATCGCGTTCGACGGCACCAATTACGGGGTGTACTTCGGTGTCGCGATCACGGTGAACAACGGCAGCTGCGTCGACATTCACGAGGGCGACCGCATGCAAGTCGTAGGGCCGACGGGGACAATCCTCACCGGTCACGACAGCTTCGAGGTGGGCTGTAGCCACGCTTGGACCTCGCGCATCGTGTGGGACCAGCGGACCAGCCACTTCGTCATGGTCTGCGCGACGGACAACAGCTGTCGCATTGCGCGGCCGAACCCCTACCGCACGATCGCAACTGGGACATGTGACGGCACGCTTTTCGGCGGCGATCTCGTGCTCTCGACGACTCCCGGCTATTGGACGGCTTGGAGTCAAGGCGGCACGGTCCGCTTGCAGCATTTCACGGACAGCGGCGCAGACACCGCCGTCGCCAACGCCGGCAGCTCGCAGCATCCGCACTTGGTTTCCTACGGGGCGAAGAACATGCTCGTTAGTTGGGGATCGGGCACCTCTATCACTGCGCAGGTGCGCGATGCTGGTGCGAACGCCGACGCGATTGGCTCGACCTTCACCATTGCCGTCAGCGACCATAGCTACCAGGCCTTCAAGTCGTTCCCAGACGGCAGCGTCGCCTATCCCGCCTCGGGCGCGAACAGCACGTCGATCAAGATCGCTCGCGTGATGCCCTGTCAGTAGGCGCGGACTACTTGGCGCGGCCGAGTTCGCTCTCGATGAGTTTGGCGAGCTCGGCCGCACCGTAGGGCACCTCTACGCGCTTCCCGTTGGCGAACAAGCTGGGGCGCTCGAAGGCCTGGACCTGGCGCGCGAGTGCAGCATCGGCCGCGACATCGCTCGCAAAGCGGTGCTCGTCGAGCGCGTTGCGAAAGGCCGTCATGTCCAGGCCGACCGCGATTGCGTAGCGCTCGAGCGCAGGGCGACCCAGATCGTGCGGGTTGGCGAACAACACGTCGTAGTACGCCCAGAACTTCCCCTGTTCGTGCGCGGCGAGACTGGCTTCGGCGGCCAGCGCGGCGTCCGGGTGCTTCTCGGAGGGATATTGACGAAATACGACGCGCACGCGCTCGCCGTATAGATTCGAAACCATCTCGGACAGCGGCGCGATGCGACCACAGTCGGCGGCTGAGAAATCGCAAAACTCGACCAGGGTTAGCGGCGCCCCGCGCGGACCGCGACTCGGGGCCAGACCGTGCGAGGTCGTCTGTTCGCGTGCGGCGATTGCGTGAAGGCCTCGCTCGAGCGCCTGTAACTCACGCCGCACCTCGGGGTAGCGTCCGAGCATTCCCGCGCAGTGCGCGCTCGAGAAGTGCGAGACCTGTTCGCGAGCGAGCAGGCACGCTGGCCCCCCGTCGCCAAGGTCCGCGCAGAGGTGAGTGGTGAGCGCGAGGCACGCGTCTTCCGCCGACGCCACCGAACCACGCGCCGCGAGCACTGCGGCCGCAGGGGGACGACGCACACGACTCACCCAACCAAAACTTGCACCAAGCACCGCGAGCAGCGCGACGGCGATCGCGAGATCCGTGCGCCGCTCCGAGACGCGATGTAAAGTCGAGCCTGCGGGCACTACCACGGCCGGGTGGTGGTCGGCGCGATGGTGCCTCCGCTCACGATGCGAGCCTTGTAGTTGAAGCGCTCCTGACCGTCGAAGCCCTTGTTGGAGCCGTCGTCGCCACCTGAATCCGCGTTCGGGTTCGTCACGGCGACGACCAAGTTCACGATCCCATTGCGGGCCCCGTTGGGCACGGCAATCGTACTCTGACCGCTGGAGAAGGGCGCGCCGTAGACGGGCTTGTCATCCGTCGTGCGATAGGTGAGCTCCGCTTGCATCAATTCCTTGGTGCCCTTCGAGCCCGTCGCGTCGGGGGTGAACTCGACTGTCACCGCAGTCGCGCCGCTCGCAAGCTTGATCGGGATGATGTTGCGTCCCTGATGATGAGGGATCTGCTTGGTCGGCGGGCTAAACGTCGCCGTGCCGTCGCCGCCCGGGAACATGTAAAACCAGAGATTGCTCTTCCAATTGCCTTGCAGCGTGGTGCGTACGACCGCGGTCCAACCCTCGAAGTCCAACAGCGACGAACGCGCCCCGAACGAGAGCACGGCGTGCGCGGCGCCCTCGGCACCCGCGTAGCTTTGAATCACCTGGAACACGGACTTCGGGCTGCTGACGCGACGCGCAGCGTTGCCGTTCTTGGCGGCATCCATCCACATACAATTGATGAAGCCGCGTCCCATCTCCAGATTCAGGCTCAAGAAGAAGATCTCGTGGCCATAGCGCACGATGCTGTCCACATAGGTCTTGCCGGATGCGAGCTGATCCGCAGGACCGGCGACTGTATCGTCGGTGAGCACACCCATCGATTCGATCGGAATGTGCGGCATTTGGAGCGACGCCGCCGCGCCGTAGCCCATCGTGTATTGGTTATAGACGACGTGCGTGCGCTGCGTGCCGAGGTAGCAATTGTGCGCCTCGTGAATCCAACCGGAGGCCTGGTTATTGAAAGCCCAGAGCTCTGCTTGCAGCGCGTGGATGCTCTCATGCAGCGCGTTGCCGCGATTCGAGTCGTTCCCCGTCCCCCAATTGCAGGGACACTCTTCCGTCGACTCGAAATTCATGTGCCCGTAGCGATCGCCCTGGTGCCCACCTTGACCCGTCAGCGTCGCGCCCGGGATGCCGCTGTTCAGCAGCACCCAATTCATATAGTAGCCGTTCGCCCAATCACCGAAGGCTGGGAAACCGAGCCCCTCGACGACGTCTTTGATCTCGCCGCTCAGATCCTTGACATCGAAGTTCGCGACTGGGTCGGTGACGCAAGCTTGTCGGGTCGCGCCGAGGATCATCGCCACGCCGCCGAACGCAATTTGCGTCTGATAGTCGGTGCTAGGCGCGCGCTGCTTGAGCACCGCGTCATCGGCCGGCATCTTGCCGTTGGCGTAACACTGTGGCCAGACGCTGGCGCCACCACTCCCCGCGGTGGTCGTGCCCGCGGTGCCTGCTGTGCCCGCGACGCCACCAGTGCTCATGGCGCCGCCTGCGCTCACGCCACCGGCCGCGCTCCCCGCTACCCCGCTACCGCCAGCAGCGGGTGCCGCGCCACCGCTCGGTGCGCCGGCAGTCGGGCTTCCACCCAGCGCAGCGAGCGCGCCACCCAGGCTGCTGCCACCACTCGTCTGCCCGGCATTCGCGGCGCCGCCGCCCGCGTTGCCTGCGTTGGTTCCACCCGTCGTGTTCGCAGTCGCTCCGCCACGGCTGGTCGCGCCGGCTGCCAGCGCGCCACCGCTTCCGACGGCGGGATTGCCAGACACACCTTGGGTGCCCCCGTGACCCGTCAAGGCTGGGGCTTGTTCTTGAGCACCGGAGCAAGCGCTCAGCAGCCAGAGCGCAGCCGCGCCCGTAAAGAATCGAGGCAGGCCAGCCGACACAGTTCGAATCGCGCAAGTCACGTGGAAGGCTCCCGACGCCGTGGACTTTGAGGGACAGAGGGACCCGAAAGACTCCCGAATCCGCCCACTAGATCCCTGGCGCGCCGCAAACAGGTCACAAAAATAGCGGGGCCAAACCAGCTGCGAGAGGGCTTCAACGCCCGGCCGCGTCGTGACGCGTTGCCAGCGCGCTCGTCTTCGCATCCGGCAGCCGTCCCTTCATTTTGCTGACCCGTCCGAGCGACGAGGAGGCCCTCTGCAGCGGACGGCCACTACCATGACTCTCCCCGCGCAAGGCGCCGCACTAAAACCGCTCCTCCTCACCCTAGCGTCAGCTCTCGTCGCGCTGGCGTGCTCTTCCAACGAAAGCAGCGGCGCGCCGACTGCATCGAACGGATCGGGCGGCGCACATCCGAACGCTGGCAGCGCAGGGCAACCCTCCATGCTCTCCGGGGGCAACGCTGCGACCGCCGGCGGCGCCGCAAAGGGCGGCAGTGCCTTTGGCAGTGGCGGCGCAAGCGGGGCGAGCGCAAGCGGCGGCGCGGTGCAGTCCAGCAACGGGGGAAGCCCAAGTGCAGCAGGAAACACGAGTGCGGGCGGCAACGGCGGCACAGCGAATCCCGCTGGCGGAGCCAACACCGCAGGTGGCGCAGCAAGCGCAGGTAGCGCGGGCACGGCGCCCATTCCGGACGTGCCGTGGGTGACAGGCACCTGCGCTACGTCGAGTAGCACCCTGAATTTCGAGACCGCCGAGTTCTGCGTGAGCTTGACGAAGACGTCTCAAACAGTCGCGGCGCTCAAGCCAAAGGCCGCGTCGAACTTCGACTTCACGCCCGGCGACCTCGTGGCCACGCGCTCCGGCCCTGGCTACTTTCACTTGGGCGACATCACCTTGCGGCTGCGCACCGATACCAGCGGCGCCTGGCAAAATATCACGACCTCCGCGTCGCGCGCGCAGGTCAGCGCTCAAGCCACTTCTAGCACAGTGCTGGCAGCTGCGGACTTGGCGCCCGCCCTGCCCACCAGCATCCCGCTCACGATCACGCGCTCGTGGCGAACCGAGGGCGGCCGCTTGGTGATGAGCTTCGACTTGAAGAACAAATCGAGCTCGGCGGTGCAGATCGGCGCGTTGGGCTTACCGATGGTGTTCAACAACGTGATCACCAACCGCACGCTCGATCAGGCGCATGCGACCTGCTCGTTCGCAGATCCATATATGGGGCGCGACGCGGGGTATCTTCAGGTCACGCGCTTGAGCGGGGCCGGCCCTGCCCTATTAGTACTGCCCGAGGGAAGAACGCCGTTCGAAGCCTACAATCCGATCCTCAATGCTCCCAAGGCGGGTTCGAAAGATCCGGTCGCAATCTTCACGGATTTGACGCCGCGCGGGCAGACCTTCGAGGGCTTCCTGGAGTGGATGGTGCACAGCAAGGCCTACGCCGACGGCGAATGGAACCACGCCCAGCCTTGGAACACCGCGACCGATCTGACGCTCGCCGCAGGCGAGACGAAGACCTACGGTGTAGAGTTCGTGCTCTCGGATCAGATCCGAAATATCGAGAAAGTGTTGCTGAAAAACCAGCGACCCGTCGCCTCCGCCGTGCCCGGCTACATCTTACCGAGCGACGTCGAGGGCAAGCTCTTCTTGAACTACCCCGCCGCGGTGCAGAGCATCGCCGTCGAGCCCGCCGGCGCGCTCGTGCTCACCGGCCAACCCGCAACCACGACCGGTTGGAAGAGCTACAGCGTAAGCGGGAAGACCTGGGGTCGCTCGCGGCTGAGCGTGACCTACGCCGACGGCACGTTGCAGACCATCCACTACTACGTGACGAAGCCCGCGGCGCAGGCCGTCAGCGACCTCGGCACCTTCCTCACTACGAAAGATTGGTTCGTCGACGCTAGCGATGCGTTCGGTCGCAGCCCGTCGGTGATGACCTACGACCATGAGCTTGGCTCGATCGTGACGCAGTCGCGCCAAGCGTGGGTCTGTGGGCTTGGCGACGACGGGGGCGCGACCTGGCTCGCCGGTGCCATGAAACTGTTCGGGCAGCCCGACGCCACTCAGGTCGCCAAGTACCAGCAATTCGTGGACGGCGTGGTCTGGGGCGGATTGCAATACAGCAGTGGCTCGCAGCAATACGGGGTGAAACGCACGCTCTTTTACTACGAGCCGAGCTTGATGCCTGCGGGCTACTACAGCTCGAGCGTCGCTTGGACGGACGCCACCTCGGGCCAAACCTATTGGGGCGCGTGGAACAAAGCGCACACGCTGGAGGTGCCGCGCTCCTACAACTACCCGCACGTAGCCGCGCTGTACTGGTCGATGTACCGCCTGGCGCGCAACAACACGGGCCTAGTCAGCAATCACCCCTGGGATTGGTACCTGAACCAGGCCTACAAGACCGCCGTCGCCATGACCGCGATCGGCAACGACTACGCGCAGTACGGCCTGATGGACGGCAGCGTGTTCCTCGAGATCCTGAAAGACTTGAAACGCGAAGGCCTCACCGCCAACGCCACCGATCTCGAAAACAAGATGAAGACCCGCGCCAATGCCTGGAACGGCGAAACCTATCCGTTCGGCAGCGAAATGCCCTGGGATTCGACGGGACAAGAGGAGGTGTACGCGTGGACGCGCTACTTCGGCTTTGCGAGCAAAGCCAAGGTCTGTGTCGACGCCATCACCGGCTATATGCCGAGCATCCCGCACTGGGGCTACGACGGCTGCGCGCGCCGCTACTGGGATTTTCTCTACGGCGGCTCCAAGACCGACCGCCTCGAGCGCATGATCCATCACTACGGCTCGAGCCTGAACGCAATTCCGATCCTCACCGAGTTCCGCGACCACCCCGACGACCTCTACCTGCTTCGAATTGGTTACGCCGGAATGCTGGGCTCGCTCTCGAACATCGACCAGGACGGCTTTCCGTCGATGGCATTCCACACCTTCCCCGATACGCTCAAGTGGGACCCAATCACCGGCGATTACGGTTTGAATTTCTTCGGACACTCCTTCAACGCGGCCACGTACCTCATCAACCATCCGGAATTTGGCTGGCAAGCGTACGGCGGCAATCTCGCGAGCAGCGGCAACGTGGTTAGCGTGACTCCGCTCGACGCCTTTCGAAAGCGCATCTACCTGGCGCCGCTCGGGCTCTGGCTGACGCTCGATGCAGGGCAGTTTCAGAAGGTCGACGTCGACACGCAGTCGCACGCGGTCACGGTCACATTAGCGCCGCAAGACGCGTTCACACCTTCGGCTCGCTTGCGAATCGAGCAGCCAGCCACGATCGCAGCGATAAAGACCTACGCGGTCGCAGGCAGCTACGCGAAGGAGCGTGAGGCCACTGTGATTCCGCTCGGCACGAGCGCGACAGTGGTGACGCTGACAGCGCCGTGAACACGCGCCGCCCTTGAGCTCGCGAGTCAGCGGCGTTACTCGATGTCGCCTCGGCTCTTCGCAACCGGCGGCGGAGAGCCGGGCCGCGCCGGTCCGGTGCGCAAGGCGTCGGAAGCTCGGCGAGCGCCGAACTCGGTGCCTAGGAGCGCGATGAGAGCGATGGCGAAATGGACCACGCCCCCAGCAACCGCAGCGACCATGGCCACCATGCCAAACACCCCATTGCGACTCGCCCAGTGGGGAGCGGCGAAGACAAAGTACGCAACGCTCGGCAGCACGAAGGCGCCCGCTGCCGCGAACGGCGCCAAGCGCCGAACAGCGCGCACTCGGCGTCGCTCCGCAAGATAGACCAGCGTCACCCCGCATAGTTGCGGCACGAACAACGAGAAAAGCACCAGGGCCGCGGCGGACATTCGCGAACACGCTAGCACGTGTGCCCAACCGGTCCGCGCGTGCCCGCGCCAGTCAGTGCGGAATCGCGCGGTAAGGACGCGCGTTTCGCCCCTCGAGGAACGCTTCGATTTGGAGCGCCACCTCGAAGATGGTCTGCGTCGGCTCGAGTCGATCGAGGTACAGCGAGCGCGCGACTAGGCCGTCGAGGAGGAAGGTAAAGTACAGGCCCATCAAGGGGTTGATGAAGAGCTCGCTCTGCTCGGTGCGCGTCGTGAACTGCACATCCCCAAACTGCCCGGCAATCGCCGCGGCAATGGATCCGTTGACGATACTAGGGCGACGCGGCGTAGCGCGCTGACACGCGGCGATGGCGTCGAGAAACTCAGCCCCTTCGTGGGAAGCCCGCGGCACTGAGAACGCTCCCAAGTATGCGCCATCACGCTCGAGCGTCGCCACATTCTCCAGAAAGTGGGCGTGGCAGACGCCGTGATAGCTATCCACGCCGAAACCGATGCACGCCACATAGCGTGCTGGGCCCTCGAGCTTCGACACCGCGCAAAGGCTCGTCATGTCCTCCGCCGGCGTACCGAGCCCAGCCTCGTCACCGAACATCAGAATGTCCGTACCGCCGTCGACCAGCACAACCGCGTCGGGCTGCACCTTGTCGCAAACCGCGCGGTAAGCGGCACGCAACGGCTGCACACCGACCTTCTCGAAGGCATACACAGTGGACGGCAGTTCGCGGGAACGGAGCCAGCGCGCGAGCACGCGTTCGGGGAAATACTCATCGCACCCCTCACAGTCGGGGCCAACTGCGGCGACGTGGGGAGCGAGCCAAGGGGCCGAGGTGCCGCCGAGATAGGTGAAGCTCAAGTTGGCGAAGGAGACCTGCTTGCCTTCGCTCAACAACGAAAGCGCGAGCGGCAATCCCGCAAACACGTCGAATCCGCCGCCCGCCCCCGCGATCAGAACGGAGCGCGCGCTCTCCAGGCGCGAGAACAGCGCTGGTCGTAGCATCGTGCTCAAACCCGCCATACGGAAGCAGCCCCGGTAGAACCTACGGCTCGCGATAAAACCGCGGCACGCGACGCGACACGCTGGTCAAGACCTCCCACGGGATGGTGCCGAGCGAAGTCGCCAATTCTTCGGCCGTGATGACGCCTTCGCCCGCCGGCCCCTTCTGGGAGCCGAGCACCACGCACTCGTCACCAATGCGAACGTCGGGCACCAGGGTCACGTCGATCATGGTCATGTCCATGCTGACACTGCCGACGATCGGCGCGCGCGCACCGCGCACCAGCACGTGCCCGCGATTCGAGAGTCCGCGGCTGAGCCCATCTGCGTAACCCATCGGGATTGTGGCGATGCGGCTCGGACGCTCCGTGTGGAAGGTGGCGCCGTAGCCGACGGGCATGTTGGCTTCGAGATCGCGCAGCGCCACGACTTCGGTGCGCACGCGCATCACGGGGCGCAGATCCGGGCACGAGCCTTCACGCGGCTCGACACCGAACAGCGCAATGCCTGGACGCACCAGATCGAGCCTGGCGCGCGGCGTGGCGAGGATCGCGGCGGAGTTCGCGGCGTGGCGCACACGGGGGGACAACCCGAGTTCGCGCAGGGTGGCGAGCGCGCTATCGAACAAATCGAGCTGCTGGTGAATGGAGGCTGCATCGCCCACATCCGCGCTCGCAAAGTGCGTCATCAGGCCATCTAGGACCAGCTCGGGCCGGCTGCGCAGAAGCTCGCCCACCGCACGCACGTCCTTGGGCGCGATGCCAAGCCGCGCCATGCCCGTGTCCACTTTGACGTGAACCTTCATGGCCTCCGAACCAGAAAAACGCACCTCCTCGGCGAGCGACTCCAGTTGAGACGCTTCGTGCACCACCGGCGTTAGGTCGTGCCTCAGGAGCTCGCCCCAGGCGCGCCCGTAGTAACCACCCATCACCAGAATCGGCAGGCGAATCCCCGCTTCACGAAGCTCCACCGCCTCTTCGAGTAGAGCCACGCACACGCCACTGGCTCCTGCCCGCTCCAACGTACGCGCGACCGCCTTCGAGCCATGCCCGTAGCCGTCGGCCTTCAACACGGCCCAAACCTCGGCGCCACCCGCGTTGCGCTGCATGACGCGCAAATTGTGGCGAAGATTGGCGAGATTCACCTCGGCGCGCGTCGGCCGCACGGCGTCCGAGGGCAGCGCTCGTTGTGGCCGCAGCACCCGAGGCAGCGGGGTCGCCAGCGCGGATGCCCCTGCGAGCGCCGAAGTAGCATCGAAAGCAGGGCGTTTTGCGGTCATCGGGTCATCTCCGAGGTAGCGCTGATAAGGCGGCGAGGTCAACTTTGTCGCGGCATTTTGCCGAGGCTCCTCCCGCGCGGGTGTTGGATTCGAGTCGCGCGGTAAACGCGAGCCTCAATCGAAGCAACGCTTCATGCAGCGTTTGTAGTCCGGCGTGCAGCTCTTGCACGCGGCTTCCGAGGCGCCTCCATCGGGCGCGCACGCCGCCTCACAACTGTGCCAAGCGGCGTCGCAATCTGAGGCACAGCCCGAAGCTGGCGTCGGAATCGGGGCCGGAGCCGCGACCGCAGTCGGTTCAGTGTGCGCTTCTACCGGCGTCGCGATCGGTGGCGGTGAAGCATGAGCGCTCGTGGGCTCCGGCACGACGACGTAGAACTGTCGTCGCTCAACGCGCGCTTGACCGCTCGTCTCGAGCGTTGGGCGTGTGATGTCGCCGGCCGCGAACGTGCGCACGCGGCGCCGCGCATACTCGATCCGATCGCGCGGCTGGCCGTAAGTGTACGAATTGAGCCACTGCTTCCAACACGCCTCGCGATGCGTCGGAGCAATGTTGAGATCCAAATCCAGCCGGTAACAGTGCTCGAAGCGGACGTCGCCCTCGTAGATGGACTGTACGCTCGGCCCACAAGCAACCGCGGCGAGGCCCACCACCAGGCAGAGTGCGAAAATCCAAGCGACGAGGCCCGCCCGCCTGGACCAATAGGCGGGCGCAAGACGCCGAAGATCGCCGAACGCACGAGCCACAGCGGCATGATGCCGGGGCCGACTGAAAGCCGCAAGCCGCGGCCGTGCTATGCCTCTGCCGTGTTCAGTGGTCTGGTGCAATCAGTCGGCAGCATCTCGCGTCGCGTCCCCCGTGGGCCAGGACAACGCTTGACCATCTCGGGCAGCCCCGAGGCGCTCGAAATTGGGGAATCCATCGCGGTAAATGGGGCCTGTTTGACGGTCGCCGCCGCGCTGCCCAGCGGCTTCGAGGCCGATTTGAGCGCGGAGACGCTCGCTGCCACCACCCTCGGACGCTTGCCGCTCGGCGCCCGCGTGAACCTCGAGCGCGCGTTGGCGCTTGGCGATCGTCTGGGCGGCCACCTCGTGCAGGGCCACGTCGACGGTGTCGCGCGAATCGAGAGTGTGACGCCGGTGGGCGACGCTCGACACGCCGTGGTGCGTCCGCCGGCCGAGCTTTTGCGTTACCTGGCGAGCAAGGGTTCGGTTTGCCTGGATGGTGTGTCGCTCACCGTCAACGCCAGCGCACGCGGCGTGATCGAGCTGATGTGGATCCCACAAACATTGGCCGCAACGACGCTCGGCGACGCGACCCGAGGCACGGAGTTGAACATCGAGATCGACCTCTTGGCGCGCTATGCCGTACACTGGCTGGAATCGAGCGCCCGAGGCGAGCCGGCTGGGCTCGAACAAGCCCTCGCTCGCGCCGGATACTTGGACGAAAGCCGCACATGAACCGAAGTGTTGCCCACGAAAGCCCGCGAACCCTCGACATTGGCCCTGACTCGCTGAGGCGAGTGCAGGCGGCGCTGGAGGACATCCGCGCCGGCAAAATGATCATCCTCGTCGACGATGAAGATCGCGAAAACGAGGGAGACCTGTGTCTCGCGGCGGACGCGATCACCCCGGAAGCCATCAATTTCATGGCCATCCACGGGCGCGGCCTGATCTGTCTGACGCTGACCGAAGAGCAGGTCGAGCGCCTCGATCTGCCACGCATGAGCGCGCCAGGACGCGGCGGTCCGAAACTCGGCACGGCGTTCACAGTGAGCGTCGAGGCGAGCGAAGGCGTGACGACCGGGATCAGCGCTCCGGATCGGGCGCACACCATCCGCGTCGCCTCGAATCCCGAGGCCAAGCCGACCGACGTCGTGGTGCCCGGTCACACCTTCCCGCTCGTTGCTCGCAACGGCGGCGTCCTCGTTCGCGCGGGCCAAACCGAAGGCTCGGTGGATTTGGCACGCCTTGCCGGCTGGAACCCGGCGGGCGTGGTGTGCGAGATCATCAAAGACGACGGCACGATGGCGCGCATGGCGGACCTCGAGAAGTTTGCCGAAATCCACCAGCTCAAGATCCTCACCATCGCCGATCTGATCGCGTATCGACTCCAGACCGAGCGCCAGGTGGAGCGCGTCGCAGAAGGCACGCTGGTCTTGGATCGCACCGGAAACCCCTGGCATGCCATCGTGTTCGAGACGCTGCTCGATCGCCGTCAAATCTTGGCGTGCGTGCGCGGGGAGCTCAGCGACGACGAGGCCGTGCTCTGCCGCATGCACACGGGGTCGACCTTGGGTGACGTGTTCAGCTCGGCCGCGGCCGAAGGCGGGCGCAATTTGGCCGAAGCCATCGATCTCATCGAGCGCGCCGGGCGTGGCGTCGTGGTCTACCTGCCCCCGCGCGGGGATCTCGCCGCCGAGCTCGCGACGTTGCTGGCGCGCGAGGCGCAAAATGGCCCCCCGAGCGCCCCGCCTTCCACGCTTTCGCGGCCGCACGGCGGGACGCTGCGAGAATACGGGCTCGGCGCACAAGTGCTGCGCGCGCTCGGCGTGAAGCGGCTGCGCCTGCTCACCAACAACCCCAAGAAGATCGCCGGAATCCAGGGCTACGGTCTGGATTTGGTGGAATCGTTGGCGCTGCGCGGGCTCTAGCCGACGTCGAACGGCTCGTCCGGGGCCGGCCATGCCAGGCGGGGCGAATGTGATAGAACGCGGCTCCCGCGTACCCGAGTAAGCTGCGGAACCCCCACCATGGCAGATAGCCCCACCATTCTCGAAGGGACCTTCCAGGTTCCGAACGACACACGCCTCGCGATCGTCGCCTCGCGCTTCAACGCTTTCATCGTCGAGCGCCTCGTCGAAGGAGCGCTCGATTGTCTGAGCCGTCACTGCGTCGGGCTCGAGCGCGTGACCATCGTGCGCGTGCCCGGTTCGTGGGAGGCGCCGCTCGTGTGCGGAAGGCTCGCGCGGAGCAAGAAATTCGACGCGGTGATCGCGCTCGGCGCCGTGATCCGGGGCGCGACCGCGCACTTCGACTACGTGGCGGGTGAAGCCGCCAAGGGCGCCGCCAGCGCCGCGCTCAACAGCGGCGTGCCGGTCTTGTTCGGCGTGCTGACCACCGACACCATCGAGCAGGCGGTGGAGCGCGCGGGAACCAAGGCTGGCAACAAAGGCTTCGATGCGGCGCTCGCCGCGCTCGAGATGGTTTCCCTTGGCCGCGTCTTGAGCGACGCCGGTTACTGAGCCATGGGCGCGCGTTCGACCGCCCGCGAAGCGGCCTTGCAGATGCTGTTCGCGCTCGATGCAGGCAATGCCAGCGCGGATCGCGTGATCGCCGATTTCTGGCGGGAAACCCCGGGCGACGCCGAGGGGCGCGAGTACGCGGATGAGCTCGTGCGCGGCATCGCTCGCGACCTCGAGGGCACAGACAACCGCATCCGCGCGGCCAGCAAGAATTGGCGGCTCGAGCGCATGACGCGCGTCGATCGCAACGTGCTGCGCCTCGGCGCTTGGGAGCTCGCGAACCGTCAAGACGTGCCGCGCGCCGTGATCCTCGACGAAGCCGTCGAGATTGCCAAGCGCTATGGGACGGAGGAGAGCGGCTCGTTCGTGAATGGCGTGCTCGATCGCATCGCCGACGACTGCGAACGCGTGGACCGCGACCGACCAGCGGGGAGCGACAGCTCGGAGTCATAGGCCGTTGGATCTGCGCTTCACTCTGCCGTCGCTGCGCAAGCTCGACCTCTCGGGTACGGAAGTGCTGGTCGCAGGCCTCGCCTCCGACGAACGCCCGGCGCACGGGGTCGCAGGGCTCGTCGATTGGCGGCTTGGCGGGCGCGTGTCCCGCCTCGTGAAATCAGGCTTCGCGAGAGGCGCGCTCGGCGAAGTGCTGCTCGTGCCGGGCAAACCGAAACTGCCCTTCGACAAGGTGTTGTTGTTCGGCATGGGGCCGCTCGCGAGCTACAGCGAGCTGACTTTTCGCATCGTGCTCGAGAAGATCTTGAAGACACTCGAGGGGCTGCGGGCACGCACCGCGGTGGTCGAGCTTCCAGGGCGACACCGCGACGTGGTGCCGGCTGAGCGTGCGGCAGATATTTTGCTCGAGATCGCGGGCGCGCGCGCCGAACACGACGTGTGGACGCTCGTCGAACCCGCCGATGCCCAAAAGATCATCACGCAGCACATGATTCAAGAACGTCGACGCGTGCGACAGGGATAGCGACGCCGAGCAGTCCGACAAGGGCGCTCGCTGCTACAAGAAGCGGATCAGCTCGCGGATCGCCTGCGGCGTGCCGACTCCGCCGTTCAAGCGCGGCAGCTGACGCAGCGGGTGCGCTGTGGCCGCGAGACGCAACAGGCTCTCGGCCTGGACACGCTCGGCGAGCGCGCGCCGCGCCGCCGCAGCGAGCGCCGATTCCGTCGCGGATCCGGACAGCATCACGAACGGCTCGAGGGCGTGTCCCTCGGCGGCGCTGAATAGCGGCGTCAGGCTCGAATTGGCCACGATTTCAGCGACGGGAAGGCTGAGCTCCCCCTCCAACGCTTGCAGGAGCTCGAGCGTTTCGTTGGTCGGCATTTCTTCAGGCAGGGTGACCACCACGAAGCCCGTTCGCTTCGGGTCCCGCAAGAACTGAAGCGCTCGCTCGGCGTCGCTGCGCAGCCGCCCCGGCGGGGCAGCCGCCAGGATCACCTTAGGCACGCGTAACATGTCCAAGCCGTGCCCGGTCGCCGGCGCGTCGAAGACGACGGCGTCGAAGCGCGGACTGCCGTCCGGCTCGAGCTCGTTGGCGTGATACCAAGCCTTGCCGAGCAGAGCCCACTCCTTCAACCCAGGCGCCCCCGCCAACAAGCCCGACACGTACTTGCTGTCGAACAGGGCGCGCACCAAAGTCTCGCTGTGTAGGACCAAGGTCCCGTACTCGCGCAGCGCGACCTCGGAGGCGAGCAACACACCCCACAGGTTCTTTTGCAGCGGCTCGATCTTCGTGGTCAAAGCCGGACTGCCGAGGACCGCGGACAGGCGCTCTTTGGCGCCACTGGTCGCCACCAACACGCGCAAACCACGCGCAGCGAGGGCGAGCGCTAAAGCGGCCGAAACGGTGGTCTTTCCCGAGCCTCCCTTGCCGGTCACGAACAGAAAGCGGCGATGTTCGAAGGGAACCATGTCGTTCGGCGGGGATCTCCCGGAGGATGACGCAAAGCGCGGGCGCGTGGTAGATGTCCCCCAACTTTCGAGGTCAAATGCGTCGCATCACGAGCTGCCTTCTGTCCCTCGCCCTCGCTACGTCCGCCCTCTCCTGCAAACCCAAAGCGACCAACAAGCCGGTGAGCGCCGCTCCCGCGGCGAGTAGTGCCAGCGCACGCAGGCCCCCACCCAAACGCCACGATTGGCCGCTGCCCTCGGGTCCAATGCTCGCCGTGCTAGCCGGCGAGGGCGTCGGACCGATTCGCATCGGAGCCACTGTCGCCACCATCGAGCGGTTGATGGAGCTGCCATGTGAAGTGAAGACCGCCGACGTTTGTCGTTATGTCGCGCGCGGGGTCGAATTCAACCTCGAGAATGGCGTGACCAAGACCATCCACGTGCAGCGCGCGGGGCGCCCGACGCAAAATGCCGCCGGAGCCGAGGCAGAGTTTGGCTTCTTCAAGGGCGGCATTCCACCCGATCTTCGCCTAGGGATGATCCCGATGGCCATTCAGGAGCACCTCGGGCCGCCACCGAAAGTGGAACGGAACCCCCAAGCGGGGCCCGTGAATTTCGCGGAGATCCACTACTACCCCGGGCTTACGATTGAATACGACCGCATCGAAAACGGGAACCTCGTGATGGGTGGACTGCTGATCTACAAGGTCGATCCGAACTCGTTGCCGAGCGCGAGCAGCGCTCCGCGGCCGACACCCAGCGCCAAGCCGAAGCACTGACGAGCGCGGCGCGCGAACTCAGAACTCGGCCGAACCGGGCGTGCGCGCGAACGGAATCACGTCGCGGATGTTCTTCATGCCCGTGATGTACATCAGCATGCGCTCGAGCCCGAGACCGAAGCCCGCATGCGGAGCGGAGCCATATTTCCTCAAATCCAGATACCAGTCATAGGCCGCTTCGGGCAGGTTGTGCGCTCGGAGCTGAGCCCGCAAGAGATCGATACGCTCCTCGCGCTGGCTGCCGCCAATGATTTCGCCAATGCGCGGCGCAAGCACGTCCATGGCGCGCACGGTCTTGCCGTCGTCATTCGCGCGCATGTAAAAGGCCTTAATTTCCTTGGGGTAGTCGGTGACGATCACCGGGCGCTTGAACTTCTCCTCCGTGAGGTAACGCTCGTGTTCGCTCTGCAGGTCGACGCCCCAATGCACGGGAAACTCCCATGTCTTCCCGGACTGCTCGAGTAGGCGCACGGCTTCGGTGTAGGTGACATGCTCGAAGGCCGAAGTCGCCACGTGCTCGAGCGTCGCCAGCACCGTGTTGTCGATGCGCTGATTGAAGAATTCGATGTCGTCCCAACACTGGTCGAGCACGGCCTGGATGATGAACTTGAGAAAGTCCTCGGCCAAGCGCATGTCGCCCTCCAGATCGCAGAACGCCATTTCCGGCTCGACCATCCAGAACTCGGCGAGGTGGCGCGGCGTGTTCGAGTTCTCGGCGCGGAAGGTGGGACCGAAGGTGTAGACGTTACTGAACGCGAGCGCGAAGGCTTCGCCCTCGAGCTGTCCACTGACCGTTAAGAAGGCGCGCTTCCCAAAGAAATCCTGCGCAAAATCGATGGCACCCTGCGAGGTGCGCGGCGGCTTTTCTGGGTCGAGCGTGCTCACGCCGAACATGGCGCCAGCGCCTTCACAGTCGGAAGCCGTGATGATGGGCGTGTTCACGTACAAGAAGCCGCGCTCCTGAAAGAAGCGGTGAATCGCGAACGAGAGCGCGTTGCGAACTCGAAACACGGCGCCAAAGGTGTTGGAGCGCGGACGCAGGTGCCCGATCTCGCGCAAGAACTCGAAGCTATGTCCCTTCTTCTGCAGAGGGTAGCTGGTCGGATCGGCCGCGCCGAGGACGCGCACGGCGTGAGCCCGCAGCTCGACGCGTTGGGCGGCGTGCGGCGAGGCAACGAGCTCGCCCTCCACTTCCAGGCACGCCCCGGTGGTGACCTCGGTGAGCGCGGCTTCGTCGAACGTTTCACTGGGCAGGACTACCTGCAGATCGCGGAAACAGCTGCCGTCGCCGATTTGCACGAAGTGAACCCCCTTGCTGTCCCTGCGCGTCTTGACCCAGCCGCGAGCGACCACCGTTCGCCCCGCGTCACTCCCCAGAAGGTCCCGAATGAATTCGCCCGGTTTCAGCATGGCCCAACCATGATAGCAAAGGCCCACCCAGGCCGAAGGCCCAGATTTCATCGAGAAATCGGCGTCCTTGGCCGCGCGCGCGGATCCTTCCTCGCAAGAGCCAAGCGCCTAAGGCACCGGGAGCGTCCGAAAAGCGCTCAACGATAGGCGCGCCTTTTGGCCTCCGCGGGACGCAGTGCGGTACCGGTTCCAGTCGCCAACAAACCCCGGCATGTGAAGCGGCCACCCTTGCCGGGCGCGAGCCCCTCCGCCATGCTGCGTCGGACGCGAGCGCGCCCGCGCACGCCCCAACAAGAAGGATTCGAAGTGGCCTACGAACCCGCATCCACGCGCTACGATCGCCCTGAGTTCTATCGTCGTTCCGGCAAGAGCGGCCTCAAGCTGCCGTTGGTGTCACTCGGACTATGGCATAACTTCGGCGAGACGGACGACTTTGCGAACGCGCGCGCGATGCTGCTCCGTTCCTTCGATCTTGGCATCACTCACTTCGATCTCGCCAACAACTACGGCCAGCCGCGCGGCTCGGCCGAACGCACGTTGGGCAAAGTGCTGGCGAGCGATCTGCGCGCCCATCGAGACGAACTGATCATCTCCACCAAGGCCGGCTACGACATGTGGAGCGGCCCGTACGGCGATTTCGGCTCGCGAAAGTACCTCCTGGCGAGCCTCGATCAGAGCCTGTCGCGGCTCGGTCTTCCGTACGTGGACATCTTCTATAGCCATCGCCCCGACCCACAAACGCCGCTCGAGGAGACCTGCGGCGCGCTCGCGCAAGCCGTGCGTTCCGGCCGCGCGCTCTATGTGGGACTCTCGAACTACAGCGCCGAAGCGACGACGCGCGCGGCCGCCCTGCTACGAGAAATGGGAGCGCCTTGCCTGATTCATCAGCCGCGCTTCAGCATGTTCGATCGCGCGGCCGAGCAAGGGCTGTTCGGCGTGCTCGAACGCGAGGGCATCGGCTGCATCGCATTCTCACCGCTCGCCCAAGGTCTGCTGACCAACCGCTACCTCAAGGGCATTCCGGGCGACGCGCGCGCGGCTCGCGATCCGCGCTTCCTGAAACCCGAGCACATCACGAAGGAGAAGCTTGCCACCGTGCAGAAGCTCGACGCCCTGGCTCACGAGCGCGGCCAATCGCTGTCGCAGATGGCGCTCGCCTGGGTGCTCTCGAGACCGGCCATGACCTCGGCGCTGATCGGCGCCAGCAGCGTGCGCCAAATCGAGGAAAACGTGGGGCTCCTGGAAAACTCTGGGTTTAGCGCGGGGGAGCTCACTCGCATCGACGATTTGCTGTCGGGCGCGGACTGATCGCGCCGGGGCCCGGTTCTCGTTTCGCAGCCGAGCGCGCTGTTCTAGACTGCGGGCGATGTCCTACGCAGCCCTCGAAGCGCACCACAAACGGCTCGCGAATCTGCGCCACACCGAAGCCATCGTGTCTTGGGACGAGGCCGCGGTCATGCCCGCAGGCGGCGGTGAAGCGCGGGCGGACGCGCTCGCCACGCTGCGCGGGCTGATTCACGAACTTGCCACGGAAGCGCGCCTGGCCGACTGGTTTGCGGCAGCCGAGGCCCAAGCTGGAACGCTCGACGCCTGGCAAGCCGCCAACCTGCGCGAGATGCGCCGAGAATGGACGCGCGCCACCGCGCTCCCGCATGAGCTCGTGGAAGCGCAATCGCGCGCGGAGACCCGCAGCGAGCAAGCCTGGCGCACGCTGCGCGCCGAGAACGACTGGCAGGGCTATTTGCCGCATCTCCGCGAGGTAGTTGCGTTGAAGCGCCAGGCCGCGCAGGCGCTCGGCGCGAAGCTCGGGCTCGAGCCTTACGACGCGCTGCTCGATGGCTACGAGCCGGGCGCGCGAAGCCGCGATTTTGCGCCGCTGTTCGCGCGGTTGCGCGCCTTCTTGCCGAGCTTCATCGAGCGCGTGGTGGAGCGACAGCAGCGTGACGTCGTCATCGCGCCGCGTGGACCCTTCCCCGTGGAGGCGCAGCGCGCGCTCGGGCTTCGGCTGATGAAGCAGGTCGGCTTCGACTTCGAGCGCGGGCGACTCGACACGAGTCACCACCCGTTCTGCGGCGGAGTGCCCCAAGATGTGCGCATCACCACGCGCTACGATGCCGCGGATTTTCAGAAGTCATTGATGGGCGTGCTACACGAGACCGGTCACGCGAAGTACGAGCAAAACCTGCCGCGGAGCTGGCTACAGCAGCCCGTGGGGGCTGCGCGCGGCATGAGCATTCACGAGAGTCAGAGCTTGTTTCTCGAAATGCAGGTCTGCCGCAGCCATGCGTTTTTGGTGTTCGCAGCACCCCACCTGCGTGAAGCGTTCGCCGACGCCGCCCGCGCCGAGCCCGCCGCATTCAGCGTGGACAACCTGGCGCGGCTCGCGACGCGCGTGCGTCGGAGCTACATCCGCGTCGACGCCGACGAGGCGACCTACCCGTGCCACGTCGTGTTGCGCTTCGAGCTCGAGAAGGCGCTAATTGACGGCAGCTTGCGCGCCGAGGACGTGCCTGACGCCTGGGACGCCGCGATGCGCGAGCTGTTGGGGCTTTCGACGGGCTCGAACCACCGCGACGGCTGCATGCAGGACGTGCCCTGGCCTGCCGGGCTATTTGGCTACTTCCCTACTTACACGCTCGGCGCGCTCACCGCGGCGCAGCTCTTCCGCGCGGCGCGCGACACGATTTCGGATCTGGAGGCGCACATCGCGAGCGGAGATTTCAGCGCACTCGATGCGTTCATGCGCGAGCGCGTGTGGTCTCAGGGCTCCCGACTCAGCACGGGCGAGCTGATTCGCGGCGCGACCGGCAAGCCGCTCGACACGGCCGCGTTCGAAGCCCACCTGGCAGAGCGCTACTTAGGGGGAGCTTCCGCGTAAGCGCGGGGCCCTCCGCGGGGGGACAGACGCACAGCGCTCGCCCGTCGCCAAGCGTCACATGGCGGGCGGCAATGCGGGCGGCAGCACCGACGGGATGCCGTCCGCCTCGTCGGCGTTGCCTCTGCGCACGTTGCTGTTCGGGAGCATGTGCACGGGATCGTAAGCGCGCGCCGGCGGCGCCTTGAGGTCCCAGACCAGACCCACCCACGACAGCACTTTCAGCACGTAATAGGTGATATCGAGCTCCCACCAAAAGAACCCCTGGCGCGTCGAGCCCTGGAAGTAGTGGTGATTGTTGTGCCAGCCCTCGCCGAGCGTAATGATCGCGAGGAGGAAGCTGTTCTTGCTGTCGTCGTCGGCGTCGTAACGCGGCTTGCCGATCATGTGGCAGAGCGAATTGATGGTGAAGGTGCCGTGCCAGAGCAGCACGGTACTGAGGCCGAACGCGATGAACAGCCCGGACCAACCCATGAACCACCACACGGCAAAGCCCAGCGTGAGCGACGCGATGTTCGGCACCACGTTCAGCAACACGAGCTCCGGATACTTCGCGAGATCTTTCACCTTGGCGTAGTCCGTCTCGCCCGTGCGGTCCAAGATCCAGCCGACGTGCGAGTACCAGAAGCCACGCCGCGAGTTGTGCGGATCGCCCGGCTTGTCAGAGAACTTGTGGTGCGTGCGATGATGCGCAGCCCACCACAGGGCGCCCTTTTGAGCGCTGGTCTGGGCCAGGAACGCCAGCAAGAACTGGAACACGCGGCTCGTCTTGTAGGTGCGGTGAGCGAAGTAGCGATGGTAAGCGCCGGTCACGCCGAACATCCGCACCGCGTAGAGCAGAAAGCACACCGCGAAGTCCTGAAAGCGCGCCCCCGTCCACAGCGCGCCGAGCGGCAACAGGTGCATGAGAAAGAAAGGGATCGAGGCCCCCCATTGATACTCGCGGAGCGACGTGGCGAGCGGCGGCCTTTGGAGAGGGGCTGAAACGATCCGATCAGAGAGGTTCACGCTGCCCAATCTGGCATCTCGGCCCGTCCAAGACGGTCATGATTGTGTCATGGCTACGTGGCCTTACGACGGTTGTCAGCCCCCTGGCAGCCGACCGGCCGACAGGGATTCGCGCGCTTCGGAATCAGGACCAGGCGCCGCTCAGACCGCCGGCAGCGGCATGGTCCATCAGCCAAACCGCGTCCCGCACGAGCTGACTCGGACAGGCCGCGATGTCTAGCGGCGCTTCCAGCGCCCTCGCGACGGCGTCGGCCTTCCCCGCACCTGCGGCGACAACGAGCACTAAACGCGCCGCATTCAACACCTTCGGTGTGAAGGTCAGTCGATTCGGCGGTGGTTTGGGGCCGACGACGGGGACGACCGTGCGGTCTCGCTCGCCGAGCGCGGGAGAATTCGGAAACAAAGAGGCGGTATGACCATCCTCACCCACGCCGAGGACCAGCACGTCGATCGCTTCAGGCAAGACGGCTTCATAAGCGCGCGCCGCGGCCTCCCGATCGACGAGCTCAGCGCGCATCCGCTCGACGCTCTTGGGAGACGCCGACAGGCGGCTCAGCAGCGCTTCGCGTGCCATTCGATAGTTACTGTCGGGATCGTCCGGATCGACACAGCGCTCGTCGCCGAAGAAAATTGAAATCTGAGGCCACGGGACGTCGGCCTCCCTGCCGAGGATTTCGTAAGCGGCGCGCGGTGTCGTCCCACCTGCCAGCGCAAGAGAGGCAGATCCCCGCTCCTGGACCGAAAGCTTTAGCGCCGCTCCGATTTCGCGGGCAAGAAGCTCGGCCAATCCGCCCGATCCGACGCGCACACGTTCGACTCTCCGGCTCATTTTCTCGAGAAGTAATGCACGAAGCCAGGGGTGGCGCTATGGTCCCGGACCGGCATGGGACGCCCCGCTTTCGAGCCCCAGCGCGTTCTTGCCGGCCGCTACCGGCTCGAAGAGCGACTGAGCGGTGGCGGCATGGGCGCGATCTGGCGTGCAGAGCACCTCACGCTGCAAGCGCCCGTTGCCGTAAAGCTCATCGATCGCGACGCCGTCCACGATGAACAGACCGTGGCTCGCTTTCTGCGCGAAGCCAAGGCCGCGGCAGCCCTGCGCAGTCCCCACGTCGTGCAGATCCTCGACTACGGCATGGACGACGGGGTGCCGTTCATCGTGATGGAGCTGCTCGAAGGGGAGACCCTGGCGCAGCGCCTCAAGCGCGTGCGACGACTCACCGCCACCGATACGGCTCGCTTCGTGAGCCACGTCGGTCGCGCCGTCGGCCGCGCTCACGAAGCCGGCATCGTGCATCGCGATCTCAAGCCCGAGAATGTGTTCATCGTTCACAACGAGGACGAGGACATCGCGAAGGTGCTCGACTTCGGTGTGGCCAAGGTCGAGCACGGTGTGCTGTCGCTCGAAGGCGAGCGCACGCAAACCGGATCGATTCTCGGCACTCCGTATTACATGAGCCCCGAGCAAGCACAGGGCAACAAGGCCGTCGATCACCGCTCGGATCTGTGGTCGCTCGGCGTCATCGCGTTCGAATGCCTGACGGGCAAGCGCCCGTTTTACAGCGACGGGCTCGGCGATTTGGTGCTGCAAATTTGCGTGCGCGAGCTGCCCGTACCGAGCGAAGTGGCGGCCGTGCCGATCGGCTTCGACGCCTGGTTTGCGAAGGCCGTCGCGCGCGACCCGGACGCGCGCTTTCAAAGCGCTCGGGAAATGTCGGACGCGCTGCGCGAAGCCTTGTGCATCGAAGCGCGCGATGTTCGCGCGAGTCAGCCGGAAATCCTGATCAGCACCGCCGACGGCGAACCGCGCAGCGTACCCGCGCCGGTGAGCCGCGCGAACACCCGAAAGCTCGAGGGTCCGCAGGATCCCGCGCTCGCGGAGCGCGCGTTGTTGGCAACCGCGACGCCTGGGTCGTCGCCACGCTCGTCCGCTGCACCCGATCCGAGCGCCGCAACCGTGGCCGCTCCGCCTGAGCGAGTCGTGTCCGACTTGGAGCAGGCCCCGCCGGCGTCGCTACCGCCCGTGGGCTCCGGCCTCGGAAGCATCGTGGCCGTGGCCGCCGTCGCGCTCGGACTCGGCCTCGGTGGCGGAATTTGGGCGCTTCAACATTTTGGCAAAGTGCGCTTGGAAAACGGCGCTCCCAGCAGCGGTGACCGCGTGCCCAGCGAGCCGCGTGTGCACCGCCCCAATGCGACCCGGAGGCCCAACACTCGACGCGACGCGATCAACGCCGACGCCTCGACCCCCGGCCTCGCGACCACAGCCAACGCTACTCAGACCGCGCATCCGAACCCGAACAGCTCGAGCGCGCGCGAACGGCACGATTCACCTGGCCTCGACGCAGGCATCCGTGGCTCGGTGCTCCCGGACGGCGGCTGGGTCAAGCCCGAGTGGGCGATTCCCGATCCGGAGCCGCGCCGCACCGATGACGACCCAGCCGTCGATCATTGAGCGACGTCGAGTGATTGCGCGATGTCCCTGCTAAGGGCCGGGCACTCCCCGTGAGAGCGGGTTTGACACCAAATCGTTGCGCGACAACATGCTGACGCGCCTTCTCGCAGTAAGAAGTAACGCGCGGGCATCGCGTGCATAGCGCGCTAGTGCTCTGCTGTTGCCCGCGATGCAGCGCTCGACCTTCGTCTCCGCATGCTTTCCGTATCGCGTCCGCATGGCTTCGGTGGGGCTTCGCGCACGGATGCTTGACGCTTCCAACGCCGCCGACGAAACTGAGCGCTCCGTGATCGGACCCAGCGACGTGCCCGACCTGAGCCCTTCCTGGGCGAAGCCGCGCCTCGTGACCCCGCGTGGTCCGTGTCTTGGAGCCTCGGCCTGCGTGCGGTCGAACGCCAACCCTCGAGTCATATAAATGGTCGAAATCAGCCAGGTCCCCGAACTGCCGCGAGTCGTCATCGAGCAGGTGACCCCCCAGCTCGACGGCGGTCGCTATCCCATCAAACGTCAGGTCGGCTCACATATCGAAGTCGGGGTGGCCATTTTCAAGGACGGGCACGATCTGATCGCCGCGGATCTGGTGTTTCAGGCACCCGAGGACCGAGAACCCCGTCGAACCCCGCTCGTGTATCGCTTCGATCCAGATCGTTGGCACGCTGGCCTGCGTGTCGATACAGTCGGCCGCTGGCGCTACTGGATCGAGGCATGGCCCGATCACTTCGGTACGTTCCGCGCTGAGCTCGCCAAGCGGGTGGACGCCGGACAAGACGTGCGGCCGGAGCTGCTCGAGGGCGCCGCGTTGCTCGAGCGGCACGCTAACGCGCTCAAAGGGGAAGCCGCGCGGCGCGTGCGCGAGGCGCTCGTCAAGCTGCGAGATGCTGCGCTGCCCGTCGACGAGCGCCTGCGCGTCGCCTTCACGGCGGAGTTGCTGGAGCTCGTGCGCGCGCCCGCGGATCCCCGCGAGGTTGCCCGCTCGCCAGCTCCGTTCGAGGTGCTCGTGGATCGCGAGGAAGCCTCTTTCTCCGCTTGGTACGAGTTGTTTCCCCGCTCTGAGGGCAGCGCGCCAGGGGTCCATGGCACCTTTCGCAGCGCAGCGCGACGCTTACCCGACATCGCGGCACAGGGCTTCGACGTCCTCTACCTGCCGCCGATCCATCCGATCGTA
>JAEUAF010000781.1 GCA_019695485.1 Sorangium sp. | reverse complement strand
CTCGGCTTTGGGTCGGCTCAGGCGGCTCGCGCGGCGCGCGCGGCTCGCGCAGTCCTAAGAAGCGCATGCGTCCGTCTCGCCACCTGCGGTTCGCCACGTGCGATTCGCCACGTGCGGTCCCGATGTTTTCGGGCCCGCCGCGGCGCGAGCTACTCGTCCGATTTGCGGTACCCGGCTTCCCAAGCGAACATTCGGCGCAGCGCGGGGGCAGCCGCTGTCAGCCGCTTCGCGCGCGGGAGCACCGCGTGATCGGCGTCCGAGCACGTGAGTCTCGCGTGGCCGAGTTCATGTGTCAGCACTTCGCTGATCAGTTGGCGAGCCTGTTCGGGGGAGTCCGTGCTTTCGACGATCGTGCCGACATTGAGATAGATGATCGGCACGCCGGCGATGCGTCGACATTGCCCGAGCTCGTCCTGGTCCTTGTCCCAGGTGACCACGATGGTCGGCAATTGCTCCACGTGAGCGTGATCGATGGCATCGGTCATCCCTGCCAGGTAGTCGCTCGCTTTCGAGTGCACTACCCTCGGGCTACACCCGGCCGAGAGCGAGACAGCGACGACGCTCCCTGCGAAGGCCAGAGCGCGGCCGCGCCGAAGCGCGAGCGTCACCCGATGCATCATGGATCAGTGAGTGGCCAGATCCGTCCGTTTCGATGAGGTTGCCTAGCTCGGCTCCCTCTATATACTCGGCGCGTGCCGGTGCCTTGCAGGTGGTGGTTCGGGTCGAATCCTGCCAAGGCGATTTTTTTCGCTTCGAGTGCGCTGTTAGCGTTGTTCTCAGCGGAAGCCGCGGCAAGCCAGGTCGATCTGGTTTGGTCCGCACCTCCTGGCTGTCCCAATCGCGAGCGCGTGCTGCAGTCGGTTCAGGAGCTGACCGGCGCGGCGGATTCTGCGGCGCTATCGGTCCGCGGGGACGTCGAAGTTATCGACGACAAGTTCGTACTGAAGCTCGTGTGGCAGACTCCGTCGACGCACGGCGAGCGCGTGATGCAGGCGTCGAGCTGCGACGAATTGGCGCGAGCCGCCGCGCTCGTTGTTGCCTTGGCCTCGACGCCCTCGGCGCAGCCGCCCGCGACGGACGCCACGCGAGCTCCGAGCTCGGTGCCCGCTCGGTCTGCTCCGGTGCCGCCTCCTCCACCGGTGGCGCCGTTGCCGACGGCCAAGCGTGAGCAGGACGTGGGGCCCTCCGCTGCGGGCGCGAGCTCCGAAAGTCCACCCCCCGAGCCTGCCCAGCGAGCGAGCGCGCAGGCGCTTTTCTTGCTCGATTCCGGCTCGCTGCCAGCGGTCGCCGTGGGCGGTGCCTTGGCGATTCGAGTGCCCTGGAAGCGGTTCGCGGCTGGCGCGGAAGTGGCCATGCTGAGCCCGCAACAGCACGAGACGGGCGCGAAGGGGGGGCGGTTCTGGGCCGGCGCTCTGGCGCTACGCCCCTGTCTTCGCCTTACCTGGTCTCGTATTTCGCTTCTCCCCTGCGCCGTGCTCGATGTGGAACTGGTGGTCGCCCGTGGCGTGGGGGTAGACGTCACGCAGGGAGGAACCGTGTGGTTTCCGCGGTTTGGAGCTGGCGCCGAGGCCGGTTACTCACTCGGCCACCGGTTGCACTGGGTGGGCGCGGCCTGGGTTCTGGTCGCGCCGTTACTACCCTCCTTCGTAGTGAACGATACCATCCCGGTCTATGCTCCGGCGCGGACGGTGGGGCGGCTCACGACGGGGCTTTTGCTAGACTTGTGACGCGCGCTTCGAGTTTTGAAGGGGGCGGCCATTTTGTTTCGCCGAAAGCTAGAGGGAGCGGCCACACAAGGGCGAATGACTTCTCCGGCGAACTCGCTCGTCCTCGGCGGGACACCACCGGAGGTCTTGACCGACCGAACGGCCTCCGGCTTGGACTTCGACGTCGTCTACAGGGAATACGCACGGTTCGTGTGGCGCTCGCTGTCTCGACTCGGGGTCTCCCCCGAGCACGTTGCGGACGCGACGCAGGACGTCTTCGTGGTGGTGCATCGGCGGCTGGGTGCGTTCGAGGGGCGTTCGTCGGTGCGCACGTGGCTGTTCGGAATTGCTATGCGCGTCGCGAGTGACTGGGCGCGCAAGGCGCGGCGGCACCCGAGCGAACCGCTCATGGAAACGCTGCCAGACACTTACACGGATGCGCCGTTCGATGGCGCTGCTCGCTCCGAAGCCTTGTCGACGTTGTACCGACTGCTGGATGAACTATCTCCTGATCAACGTGCCGTATTCATTCTGGTTGAGCTCGAACAGATGAG
Organism: Sorangium sp.; assembly: GCA_019695485.1. Taxonomy (GTDB): domain Bacteria; phylum Myxococcota_A; class Polyangia; order Polyangiales; family Polyangiaceae; genus PMG-095. Next base: position 4,694 of record JAEUAF010000781.1, on the reverse strand, counting down.
CGTGAACGAAGCCGCGAGCGCCGTTTCAGCGAATGTACATACTGTCACTTCGCGATTGAAGGTGGCACGGCAGCGTTTCGAAGCCGCCCTGCGTCGCCACCGCGCGTTGGATCGCCGGAGCGAATCATGACTGAGTTAGGGCGAGAAGCGCGAGAGCTCATCGAGCGCGCGGTGCGCGACGAAGTTCCCGTGGACGCCGCCGAATTGGTGCGCATTCGCAGTCACGTGCTCGCAGCCAGCGTCGGTACGGGCATCTTGGGTGCAACCGCGAATGCGCTCGCCGTGCTCGGCAAGTCGGCGGCGGCGGCAGGTCCAGCGCTGAAGGCCGCCCTAGTCGGTGCGACGCTTGCGGCGGTCGCGCTCGGGCTGCCGATGGTCCTTGGCAACCGCGGGACGGACCCTGCTCGTTCGCGGTCCCATGCAGCTGCTGGTTCTTTGGTGAGCCCGGCGAGTGTGCGACCTCTGCCCAACGTGGGCAATGCGGCAACTTCAGTTGATGAGCCGAGCAGGTCTTCCGCAAAAGGTGCCCCCCTGTCCGAATTGGCCCCCGTCACGCAGGCCCCGCCGGCAGCATCGCACGCTCCCAAACCCGTGCTGCATGGAGAGGTGAGCGTGCAGACGCCCACATTCAATGCGCCCGGTGGCACCGGCGCCGAGCGACCACGCGCCTCTCCTCAGGAAAGTGCGGGTGCGGCTGGCGTGCCGCCGCTCGTATCAACCCAACCGCTCGAGCGAAGGGCGACCGCGAACGTGAGCAGCTTCGGGGTCCCGCTGGCTGGGCCGGCGAATAGCGTGCGGCCGGCTGCGAAGTCGCCGCTCGTTCAAGAGGTTACCTTGCTCGAGAACGTGCAGTCGGAGTTGCGAGCCGGACATGGCGCGCGCGCGCTCGCGCTGTTGGATGAGAGTGCCAGCGGTCTGGGGGCGGGGCAGCTACAAGCGGAGCGATTGGCTGCAGAAGTGTTCGCGTCGTGCCAAGCTGGGCAGGTGTCTCGGGCGCGGCGTGCGGCAAGGGTATTTTTGCAGAGCTATCCCGCGATGCCTGCAAGTGATCGCGTGCGGGCGTCGTGCGGAGGGGAGAAGCCATAAGATGGCCGAGGAGGGAGAAGGCCCGCGCAGGGCTTATGGCGGGGAGGCGCGCGCACGGTCGCGCGTGCTGCGCATTTTGTTGCTGGCAGCCAGCGTGCCGGTGTTGATGGCACCGAAGGGCTGCTATTTCGGGGGAGACGTGGTGCCGCTTGGTCACGACTTTGGCGGCAGCGGCTCCGATATTCCATCCGACGAACTCGCTGGAATGCCGAGCTGCGATGACAACGACTGCGGGGCACTCGGCTCCGGCGCCACTTCCTCGGGTGGCGGAGCTGGAGTAGGCACGGCCGTTTCCGCCAGCGGGAGCAGCAGCACTTCGGGGGCGAACAGCGCCAATGGCGGCAGCTTCGTGAGTGTCGTTCACGGCCACTGAACGCGGAGCGGTCCAGAAGTGCGCGCCTAGCGTCGACGCGATGCTCAGAAAATAACTCGGGTGCGGCGGGTTCCGTCGCTGATAACCCGTCGTGGTGACTCAGCTTGGGACGATTCGGTCGATCGACTCAAAGTTTGGTTAAGTGGCGCCATGACTCTGCCGTTATGGACCCAAGCGCGACTTCTTCGCTCTTCTTGTCCCGCGCAGTGAGTCGCGTCAACCCTGGAGGTGAGTCGATTCCCGACTCGACCCCACGTCCCATGAACCGCGTCAAGCGCCGAGGAGGCGACCTGTTAGGCCGATATGAACTCCTGCTCCCCATCGCGAAAGGCGGCATGGCGGAGGTTTGGCTCGCGAGGCTCTCCGGAACTCGCGGCTTTCGCAAAATCGTCGCGATCAAGACGATCTTGCGCGGCGCGATCGACGACGCCCGCATGGAGCAGATGTTCATCGAGGAGGCCACGCTCGCCTCTCAGATCCACCATCCCAACACGGTGGATATCTTCGACTTTGGTGATCACGAAGGCACGCTGTTCATCGCTATGGAGTGGGTCGAAGGCGAGCCCCTCAATGTGATCGTCGCGGAAGCCGGCAAGAAGGGTGGCCTGCCCATGCCGGTCGCGCTCAACGTGCTCGGTCAGGCCTGCAAGGGCTTGCACGCTGCTCATGAGTTGCGCGACGAGGCGGGGCGTCCGCTCGGCATCGTCCACCGCGACATCTCGCCACAGAACATCATCGTCAGCTACTCGGGTACCGTGAAAGTGCTCGACTTCGGCATCGCCAAGGCGACCTCGCAAGCATCGACGCTCACCGAAGCGGGTGAAGTCAAAGGCAAGTTTGCTTATATGTCGCCTGAGCAGGTCTCCGGCGGCGCGCTCGATCGTCGCTCCGACATCTTCTCGCTGGCGGTGCTCGGCTACATGTTGACCACGGGTCGCCACCCGTTTCGCGGTGAGAACGCAGCGGAGACGGTGCGCAATATCTACTCGACTGATCCCGCCGTCGCGCCGAGTTCGTTCATCGCGGACTACCCGAAGCCGCTCGAGGCAGCGCTCTTGCGAGCGCTCGAAAAGAAGCCAGAGAAACGCTGGCAAACGGCGCACGACTTCTTGGCCGCGCTCGAAGAAGCGGCCCCAGAATGCCTCGAAAATAGCTTCGAGGTCGAGCTCGCGCGTTTCATGAAAGAGACGCTCGGCCACAAGCAGACCGAGCGCCGTCAGCAACTGCGGCTCGCCGAGGAAACCTCCGGCAAGGAGAGCTCGGGCATGTTGCTGGCGTCGACGAGCAACGGCTCGCTGGGGGCGGTCTCGATTGACGGCGGGCGCAGCACGGGCTCGAGCGCGGCGCGTCTTCCAGTCGTCGTCAACGACCCGGGCAGCGGCTCTCTGCCGACTGGCTTCGCGCAGCCGTTGAAGCGTAGTCGGCTGTGGGTCGCGGCGCCCGTTGCTGCGGCGTTTTTCGTCGGGCTCGGGTTCATCTTGAGTCGCGGCGTACACGATCTCAACGGGGCATCGCCCAAGGCTTCAGCCGCGGGAGCGACGCTCTCCGAGGTGACGTCGCGAAGCACGAATGTGGTTCGTGCCGTTCCTTCCCTGGACGTGAGCGCGCAGAGTCTGCCTGCCGCGCCCAGTCGTGCCGAGCCGGTGGCAGAGCCGCAAGCCGCGCCGGCGAGCGCTGCGAGCGCGCATGTTTCGGGCAAGCGCCGCATGGTCGTCCCGCGCGTCGGTCCAAAAATTGGGGCACCGCAAGATGCGGTGTCCGCCGCGCCGCCGCCTGCATCGGCGCCCGCGCCGAGCTCAGCCACGACTCACAACAACTCGTGGGATCGTTCGACTTTCGGCGGTCGATACTGATGAGTTTTGGCGGCGGATCGCCGCCGGTTTCGAAGCACAAGCAGACAACGATTTCGATGGATCGAACTTCGTAGGGGACGGCGGAAGTCGTCGTCTCGAGAGTTCGGCGTTGTCTTTTCGAAGTACGGAGTGGAGAGCACCATGCGAAGCAAAGTAAACTCACGCGCGCTAGGCCTGTTTTTCGTGGGCTTCGGCGTCGTACTATCGACCGCTGAAGGCTGTAGTTCCGGCGAGGGCGGCATCGACAGCGCGACCGGTGGGAACGCAGGGCAGACTGCCGGTGGCACGAGCCCAAACTCGGGCGGAGACTCGGCGCAGGGCGGCAAGGCCGTTGCTTCTAGCGGCAAAGGGGGAAGCGTGCCCGCAACAGGTGGCGCGGTGAACCACGGCGGGTCTGAAGCCATCGGCGGTGCCGAGGGCGGAGCCGAAGCCGTGAGCGCAGGTTCCGGTGGAATTCCAATGGTCGGCTCCGAAGCGGGTGCGGGCGGCGATATCGTTCCCGCTCATGGTGGGAGCGCTGGTTCTGTGAATGGCGGTTCGGGCGGCACGCTCTCCGGCTCCGGCGGCACGGCTGGGAGTTTCGGGACGGGAGGTGCAGGTGGCGGGATGGCCGGCGCAACCAGCCATCCCGCCTGCGTTTTCCACACGGGCGGTGTCGACGCAGGTGACGGTGGAGCGGGCGGGGCCGCCCCAGTACCCAGCGTTACCTCGCAGAAGAACGCCTTCGTCGGAAACTACCTGGCCGACGGTGCCGGCAAGGCTCTCTATGTCTACGGCGCCGATGCGGCAGGCGATTGCGACAATCCTCCCATCAGCAACTGCTCAGCCGACTGCGCAGTCTCGTGGCCGCCGTTCAATGGCGAGCCGCGGGTGCTCGGGGCCGGTCTCGACCCCGCGCTGTTCGGCGAGATCTTGCGCGGTGACGGTCTGACTCAGACTACGTACCGGGGTTGGCCGCTCTACTACTACAAGAACGATCTCGCGGCCGGCGACGTCAAGGGGCAGGCCGTTGGCAAGATCTGGCACCTCGCTTCGCTCGTGCTGCCGAACGTCGTGATCTTGCGGGTGGGAACCATCCGCTCTCTCGGCGACGGTGAAGGGCATGCGCTCTACGCTTCTGCCGCGGATACGGTGGGATCTGCGGTCGCGCCGCCCGTGAGCACCTGCAGCGGTGCTTGCTTGCAAGCGAATCCCGCGTTTCAGCCGGCATACGCGTCGCCGGTGTCGTACCTGAATGCGGGCGACTTCAGCTTCTTCGTGCGCAGCGACGGCGGGGTCCAGCTCGCGTACAAGGGCGCTCCGCTCTATCGCTCGCTGCTCGACACCCGCTCAGGCACGCTCAACGGTGTGGTGAACGGATGGTCCTCGGTGACGCCATGACG
>JAEUAF010000749.1 GCA_019695485.1 Sorangium sp. | reverse complement strand
GCGCGGACGGCGCGGCAGCCGGCGCGACTTCGCTGGGTGGTACGACGGCGGGCGGCGCGAGCGCGCAGGGCGGCGCGATTTAGCGAGGCCGTAGGCTCCATTCCAAGGTCGAGGGCCTCGATGAGTCCAATCTGCGGAGGCTACTCGAATATGAAGACAGCGATGCTTGGGTTGACGCTGGCCTGCGCGATGAGCGGGCTCGCGTGGGGCAGCGTAGCGAACGCGCAAGCCGGCCGGCACGACGAAACTCCGATCCCCGGCGATAGCTACGTCACGAACGACGAGGACGGCTATCGGATCGATTTCGATGATGACCCGTTGGATGCGCTCGATCGAAATACCTTCGTGGCGCGCATTCAAGTGCGCGCCGGTCGCACGCGAGAACTCTTGATTCGACCTCGGACCTCGTTCGTTACGGAAATGTTGAAGACGGTCGAGTCGCTGTGAGAGCTCGAGCGCGCGCCAGGTAGTTCACTCGCTGAGGCTGCCTGGGCAGCATGCTTCCGGGGCACGCGACGCGCAGCTCGTCGTGCCCCGCACCGTCCAGGTCCGTCGCACGCAACGACCGCAAGCGCTGACTGCCATGCCGAGCTCGGTTGCGCTGCCTTCTTCGGAGGCGCTCGGCTCGCCGTTGCAGCAGCCGCGATCGAAGCATTCCTGACACGCGCAAAGGTGCGCACTCAGGCTCTCACCCGGTCGGTAGAGGGCTCGCTTCGGGCCTTGAGCCGTGGCAGCGCCGCTCGAGCTGGCACACGACGCCGCGCACAGGGCGCACAGCGACAGGAGCGCGGCGGCCGCGAGCAGGCGCGAAAGCGAGCGGGAGAAGCCAGGCATTGTCTGTCCGACACGCGAGTTTAGCCTCGGCTTGGCGGCCGCCCCAAACGAGCCGCTTCAGTCGCCGGAGCGTCGCTGTGCTAGGGATCGACGCCTCGTGGAAGCTCCCGTGAATAAACGCCTCGCCGTCCTCGAAAAAATGATCAGCGCCGGCAGCGCCGACGCATTCGCGTACTACGGCCTCGCGCTCGAGTACCGCAAAGAAGGGCGACTGGGCGACGCCATGGCCACGTTCTCGACGCTGCGCCAGCGCGACGCCAGCTATTTGCCGATGTATCTGATGGCAGGGCAAATCTTGGTGGAGCAAGCGGCCTTCGAGGCCGCGCGCGAATGGCTGGAAGCGGGCATCGAGCTCGCGAGCGCCCGCGGCGACTCGAAGACTCGCGGGGAGCTCGAGAGCGAGCTCGCCAATACGCGCTAGTGGCATCTCGCCTGCTCGAGGAAACGACTCAGCGGGGCCCAGCAGCGACGGCTGTGGCTCGGCGCGCACTGCGCCAGGCTTCGGGCGAGGTGCCGGTCCAACGCTTGAAGGCCCGGTGAAAAGCGGCTGGCTCGGAGTAGCCAAGTAACCAGGAGAGCTCGACAATGGCCGTGCCATGTTCGAGGAAGTACAGCGCCTGCTGCCGGCGCACCTCGTCGAGTTCGTTCTGCAGCGTGGTGCCCGCCTGGGCGAGCCGCCGCTGCAGGGTACGCTCGCTCACGTGCAGGCGCGGAGCGAGATCCCCCAGGCGAACTTCGCCCTCGGGCAGGTGTTGCCGGATCAGGTTGCGCAGTCGCTCGATGACGTCGTTGAACTGTGGCAGTCGATCGAGCTGATCGCGCGCGTAGCGGTCGAAGAATGCGCAGATCGCGGCGTTCGCGCTGGGCATGCGTAGCCCGAGCATGCTCGCCTGGAACGACACCTCGTTCCGCGCGCAGCCAAACTCGACCGGGACGCCCAGGATCCGCTGGTACTCGGCGGGATCAGCGGGACATTCCTGGCGAAAACGCACGAGCTCGAAGCCGAGACCCGGCACGAAGCGCCCGCTGTTCACCACGAGGTCGCTGAAGGTGGCCTGGGCCATTTGGATGTGAGCCCGACGAATCGGGCCGTACGGCTCGAAGCTCATGCAGGCCAGCTCGGCGTCGACGACGAGCTCAAGGTGTTCGCCGTCGTTCCAGAGCCGCAAGTAGCGCAGCATGCGCTCTAGGGCGTCCCCGAACGTATCGCTAGTGATGAAGAGGAAGCCGAGCGCGTCGAGCGCCTCGAGCTCGACCCCGAGCGGAACCTCCAAGCCGAACGCAGCGTTCTGCGTCACGTCTTCGATGGCTTCCACGAGGTCGTACAGCGAAAGCAGTGGAATGCGGCCGTCGGGATCCGCAAGTGCTTCCCCGTCGAGAGCGGCGATATCGAGCAGCTCGCGCCGGTCGATGCCTCGTTTCTCAGCGTAATTCAAAAAAAGGACCAGGACGCGCGCCCAGGCCGTCGGCCCTGAGGTTGCGAGTTCTCGTGACATAGCGATCGTGGCGCAATCTATCAGCTCTTCTGGCGCCTTCCATCATGGGAAGTGACGGACCTCCGCCCTAAAGTAGTTGCATGTCAAAGGGATGCTCGCCACGGCCGAGGAGGACCTCATGAAGTTCAGTCGTGTGACTTTCTTGGCCTTTTCCCTGAGCGCGCTGGTGTTCGGGGTGGGTTCTCCTGCGCGCGCAGCGACGCCCCTGCCGTCGTCGCTCGTCCAACGGGCCGACGGCGTGTTGCGGGGCAAGACCACGGCCGCCCTGCTGGAGATGCATATCCACACCAAAAGCCAGGACCGCACCTACACGCTCTCGTATTGGGGCGACGATCGCGGGGGCACGAGCCGCGCGTTGATCAAGATTCTCGGTCCCGCGCGCTTTCGAGGCCACGGCACCCTGAAGGTAGGCGGGCGCCTGTCGCTCTACGACCCGAGCACCGATGGCATCACGGTGCTCAGCGGTTCCATGCTGGGCGACGGGTGGATGGGCAGTCACTTCACCAACGACGATCTGGTGAAAGAAACCGATCTTGCCCGAGACTACCACTCGCGCGAGCTGAAGACTTGGGCCGCAAACGTCGACGGCAAGCCAGTGACCTTTCATCGCATCCAGCTCGAACCAACCCCGCAGGCGCCGGTCGCGTGGAACCACATCGTGTTCGAGTTGTTCACGCGTGACGACGTCGTGATCCCCACGCGCGAAGACTTCTATCGGCGCGCGACCGACGCAGCGCCGGACCGCGTGCTGAGCTTCGAGGACCTCAAGCAGATGGGTGGGCGCTTGGTTCCAACGCGACTCACGATGCGGCCAGCCAACGCCCCGGGCGAATACACCGAGCTCATTTACAAGGAGGTCCGCTTCGACGCGGACGTTCCGGCCAGCAAATTCAGCGACCAGGCGCTGCGCCGTTGATGCTCGCGAACTTCACCCTGCTTTTGCGCATTGCCGGACGCAACTTGTGGCGCAACCGCGGTCGCTCGCTGATCACCGGCGCGGCAATAGCAGCAGGCGTCGCCCTCTGCATTGCGAGCTTCGGGATCATGGATGGCATGAGCAGCGACATGGTGCGCTCGATCACGGACACCAATCTGGGACACGTGCAAATCCACGCGCCGGACTTCAGCGCGCGGCCGAAGCTTTCGCTGGCCTTCGACCAAGCCCGCGTGCGCACGGAGCTCGCCGCGCACACGGTTGGCGTCGAGGCGGTGAGCGCGCGCGTCATCGGTTGGGTGCTCGCAGAAACGCCGCGACAATCCGCGAGCGTCGAGCTGGTCGGTGTCGACCCCATCCGCGAGGCCGCCGTCACCCAGCTCGACCGTCATGTGCGACGCGGCAGGTACTTGCCGTCCGCCGCTACGCCGTGGCCGGAGCCGAAAGCGCTCAACGCCGACGACCGCGCGCTCGACGCGCGCCTCACCCAAGAGCAGGCAAAGCTCGCTGAGGCCGAAATCGCGGCGCTCGACGGCGCTGCGCTGACTCCGCCGCAAGCTTCCGGGCACGAAGCCGCCGCCGAAACCCGGGCGCTGCTCGAACGGCTGGCCCCGGATCCGAGCGCGCCGCCGCCGCTGCTGCTCGGTGACCGGCTCGCAAAGCGCCTGCACGCGGAGCCGGGAGCCAAGATCCGGCTGCGGGCGCAGGACCTCGACGGCAATCCGACGAGCGCCGCGTTTCGCGTGGTGGGCGTGGTCCACACGGGCAATGCTGCGTTCGACGCGAACCGTGCGATCGCGCACATCGCCGATGTTCGACACTTCTTTTCGCTCGGAGATCGCGCGCACGAGCTCACGTTGCGTCTGCGCGTGCCGAGCGAGGCCCCGCGCGTCGTGCGCGCGCTCGAGGGCGCCGCGCTCAATCGAGGACTCAGCGTGAAGACCTGGCAAGAGCTGCGCCCAGACGTGGTCTCGATGGTGCAAATGAACAGCGGCTTTACTGCGATGCTCGTGACCATCATCTTCGCCATCGCCGCCATCGGCGTGGCGGACACGATCTTGATGGCCGTCTTCGAGCGGCGGCGCGAGCTCGGTGTGCTCAAGGCCGTCGGTATGCGCCCGCTAGCCATCGTCGTCTTGATCGAAAGCGAGGCCGTGCTGCTCGGCCTCGGCGCCTCAATCGTTGGTATGGCGCTAGGGCTCGGCATCGACGCCCTGCTCGGTCGCTTCGGGATCCCGCTCGGCGGCCTCAGCGGATTCTCCTTGGCTGGCGCTGCTATCCCGCCGGTCTTGCACGCGAGCGTGACCGTGCAGGGCGTGTTCTTACCCGCCGTCGCGATGCTGGCCATGTCGCTCCTGGCCTCGCTTTGGCCGGCGCTGATCGCGGCGGGCACCGAGCCCGTCCTGGCGATGAGGGAGCGGTGAGCGTGCTGTTGCGACTCGCTCTTCGCAATGCGCTGCGCAACGTCCGGCGCACGCTGCTCACCGCGATCGCCATCAGCGTGAGCCTCGCCCTGCTGATTGTCTTCCTGGGCCTCGGCGACGGCGTGCACGAGAAGATGGTGGAGAGCGGCGTTGGCATGGGCCTCGGCGACGTGCTCGTGCAGGCGGCGGGTTACGCGGACGATCCGAGCCTGGATCGCCTCATTCAGGATCCAGAAGAGAAGCGCAAGCGCTTGCTGGGCCTGCCGGGCGTGGCGCAGGTGGCCCCCAGACTGCGATCCGAAGCGCTCGTCAGCGCTGGAGCGACCAGCGTCGGCGTCGAGCTCTCGGGGGTCGATCCCAGGGTCGAGCCGCTGGTCTCGAAAATCGACACGCCAGCCGCGATGATCGCGGGACACGCGCTCGCTCCGCCCGCACGGCCGCGGGCCCAAAGCGAGCTGCCGCCGCTCGTGCTCGGGAAGGATCTAGCTCAGACGCTCGACGTCGAGCTCGGCGATCGAGTGACGCTCACGCTGCGCGCCGCGAACGGCGGAGAGACACGGAGCGGCGCGTTCGAAGTGAGTGGCATCTTCGCGACCGGCGTGCACGAGGTGGACGCTTTCTGGTGCGAGACTCCGCTTGCCGATACCCAGCGCTTGAGTGGCGCGGGCGACGGGGTCACGATGCTCGCGGCGTTCCTCGACAACGTAGCGCAAACGCCCCGCGCGACGCTCACGATTCGCAACGCGCTCGCCGGGGCACCGCTCGAGGTGCTGCCTTGGATGCAAGCCGCCCCGGAGTTGTACGCAGTCATCGCGGTCGACGAGGGCGGGATCTACGCGATGATGGCGATCGTCTTCATCGGAGTCGCTGCAGGGATCCTCAACACCTTGCTGATGAGCGTGGTCGAGCGCACGCGCGAGTTCGGAGTGCTGCTCGCGCTCGGCACGACGCCGCGGCAGATCGTCGCCATCGTGCTGACCGAAGCCAGCCTGCTGGGTGTCGCCGCCACGCTCGCGGGGCTCGCCGTCGGGCTCGCCGTAAACCAGCATTTCGCGGTCGTCGGCTACGATCTTACGCACTGGATGGGGAAAACCTACGAGGCGAGCGGGATCCTCATTCCCAAGCAATTCTTTCCGCAGCTCGACCCAACCAAGGTCGCCATCAGCGCGGCCGTCATCTTCGGGTTGGTGATGGCGGGCGCGGCTTACCCCGCGCTGCGAGCAGCGCGGCTCGAACCCGTGGAGGCGATTCGTCATGAGTGAAACGTCGCGTGCGCCGGTCGTCGAACTGCGAAATCTCACCAAGACCTACCGCCAAGGGCACGTGGAGGTGCGAGCGCTCGACGGCGTCGCTCTCAGCGTCGACGCCGGAGATTTCGTGGTGCTGGCGGGGCCGTCCGGCTCGGGCAAGACCACGTTGTTGAATTTGATTGGTGCGCTGGCCCGCCCGACCTCCGGCGAGGTGCGCGTCGGCGGGCGAGATCTGGGGGCGATGAACGGCCGGGAGCTCGCATTACTGCGTCGGGATCACATCGGCTTCATTTTCCAAGCCTACAACTTGCTCCCCGTGCTCTCCGCGCTCGAGAACGCGGAGCTCGTGCTCGAACTGCAGGGGCGTTCGCGCGCGGTGTGCCGCGAACGGGCCGAGTCGACGCTGCGCTCGGTCGGTCTCGCTGACCTCGTAAACCGGCGCCCTGGCGAGCTCAGCGGGGGACAGCAGCAACGGGTCGCCGTCGCCCGCGCCATCGCCTCGGCGCGCACGCTGGTGCTCGCCGACGAGCCGACCGCGAACCTCGACTCGAAGAGCGCCGAGTCGCTGCTCGACCTGATGGTAGAACTCAACCGCGGTCACCTGCTCACATTCCTATTTTCGAGCCACGATCCGCGCGTGATCGCGCGCGGGCGCCGCGTCGTTCGCCTCGAGGACGGGCGCGTCGTGGCGGACGAGCGCGCCGGATGAGTGCCAGGGCGATGCGCGGTGGACTCTGCGCGCTGCCCCTGCTGCTGGCGGCGCTCGCCGTCAGCGCGCCGGCGCGCGCGTTCGTGCTCTCGGAGGATCCGCTCGAGGGCGACTCGGTCTCGCTCGGAG
>JAEUAF010000735.1 GCA_019695485.1 Sorangium sp. | reverse complement strand
ACAGGCCTGTGGACTGCGTGGGCGGGTCACTCAGTTGCCTGGGGCAGGAGCCCCAGACTTGCTTCGTGGGCCGGCCTGCGGGGCAGACCGTCCCATGTTGGTCAACATTCGGAAACTGGAACGAGCTCCGACTGTGGCTGGACTCAACTCGCTGGAGAAGACCTGCTCATCGACCCTCGCAACGAACTTCGGCGGCCGGGCGGTCGAACCGCACTTGCTTCAGTGCGACGCCGCAAACGAAGGCGCAGCTAGCATCGGCCTCCTCCAAAGTTCAAACAAAAGATTTTCGACACGCAGAGGGCGCGCAAATGACGCGGGATCGTCAGCACGCGCAAAACGTGGGGCCTCCGCTTTCGTACTGCGTTCTTTGGCGAGCATCACTAACGTCGCAGAGTCGAAAGAGATTTGATTGCGCGCTCGCCGCGCGCGATCAGAACCCGCATCAACTTCCCCGATTTGCCACGTCAAGGGTCGCGGGCAAATCGTCGCGCTGACCGAACGGCCACTCTGGTCATGCGCGAGGTGTTCACAGTTGACTACCCCCATGGTTGATTCCGTGGAGCATCGAATCCGTCGATTGTGCGAGGCGAACTGCCGCAGAGATCGCATTTCCAGTGCTGTCCGCGGTCACCTCGGAATTTTGCTCTTTCCGAACCGTGAATTTTGGCACGTAAATTTTGGCCCTGACATCTGGCATGCGCTACACGCGAACCGAACTGATGCGTCATCGCGCTTGCACGTCGAGGCGGCGTTGCTTTGCCTCTTGGGGCGGCGCGTTCGCTTTCTTGCTCCCGAGCCTCGCGGCGTCGAATGCACACGCTGAGGCGAGTCAGCTCGATCCCACGATAGGCTACAACTATCAGGAGATCGAAACGCCGCGCACGACCGCCACGGCCGGCGCGCAGCGCGCGCTGTCGACGTCGGTGGGCGCCCTCTTCATCAATCCCGCGAACATCGCCGTCGAGCACGTCTATCACATTGCGGGATTTGCCCAGGTGTGGCCCGAAGCGCACCGCCAAAGCTACGGGGCCGCCGCGAGTGACTCGGTTGGCTCGACCTCGCATCTCGCAGGCGCCGTCGGGGCGACCTACAACTTCCAGGACTCGGAGGGCATCGATCGGCGCTGGACGGATTTGCGCTTCGCGCTCGCCTACCCGTTCTCCGAGAAGTTCTTCGCGGGGCTCGGCGGGCGCTACATGTGGCTCACGCAGAGCGGGCTGGGTCCGCTCGGAGCGAGCGTTGCCTCGAGCGGGCTCGCCGGCAAGCAAATCGTCCGCACCTTCTCGTTCGACGCGGGTCTCACCTTCAAGCCCGCGGCGGAGTGGTCGCTGTCGTTCGTCGGCACGAACCTCTCGAACCCTGGCTACGGCTTCATGCCGACCACGGTGGGTGGCGGCATCGGCTACGGCAAGAAGGAAGTCGCCGTCGAGGGCGACGTGGTCGCAGACTTCACCAGTTGGGACAAGACGCGCATGCGCGCGATGGGCGGCGTCGAGTTTCTGATCAGCGACAACTACGCCCTGCGCGGCGGCTATCGTTACGATCAGGGGCCCAACAGTCATGCGCTCGCCATCGGGGCAGGTTACATCGATCGCATGTACATCCTCGATCTCGGTGTGCGTCACGCATTCACCGGCGGCTCCGCCACGGCGATCGTCGTCGGCTTCACGTATCACCTCGATTCTGCCGGGCTCACCCCGAGCGCGGGCGATACGTTCTAGAGTCTCGCCCCGTCGGCGCCCCAGAAAGTTTGGGTCGTTTTTCTGACCGAGGGCACTAGAGGCGTTCTTTCAGTAGCTCGAGGAACAGCGTAAAGCCGCGTTCGATGTCGAGCGCGTCGAGCTCCACGCGCGCCGGCGCCTCGAACTCGGCACGCAGCTCGCCGACCGCGCGCGGGTTTCTGAACCAATCCTCGTCGTACTGCTCCCTGAGCGCGTGATTTCGTTCGAACGCAGCCAATAGGCCGACGAAACGCGGCAGCGCGCCGCTGTCCACGAAGAGCACGTGCGACAGCCGAGGATCGAGTTCGAAGCCGAAGCCCTCTGCGAAGACATCGCTGAAGGCGCGGCGGTAAGCGCGCTCCCCGTCAGCCACCGCCGCCGTCAGGATGACGCGAAGGGCGGCCAAGCGACTGCCCAACAATAAGACCCGCGACAGGCTGCGTTGGTGGTCGGCTGACGCCTTTTGCGCGACGTCCAGGCGTCGCTCGGCAAAAATCCGTTGACTCGGGAGTAGCGCAATCAGACTCCCAAAACAGAGTGAGCGCAGCGCGAGCGGATCGCGTCTGAGGGCGAATGGCTGTCCGCGATGGCCCGCGGCGTCGTGCAGCGCGGCGCCGAACAGCGCGAGGGCGCGCAGAAAGCTCGACACGCCGAGGAAGCGCGGCAACCTTGGCTCGTCGAGTGACAGCCCGGCGAGCCAGTCCCCCTCGCGAAACAGGTCAGCCAGGCTCCGCGGCGACAGTCGCGCTGGGTAAACGCCCGGTGCGTCGGTGCCGATCCCGGAGGCGATGAGCTCCGCGAGCGACGACAGCCCGAGCTCCGAATAGGCGTCCTTGGTGGCCGCAAGTAGTGCCTTGGCTGCGCTGACGATGCGAGTCGTGTCTTTGGCTGCGATGAGCGGGCTCAGCTGAAGACGCTCGCGCGCGTCGTTCTCGGTGTCCCACAACGCGCGCGTTCGATCTTGGTATTCGGTGCTGTGGCTCGCGAGGGCGTGGAGCCACGCGCCGCGCTTGCCCGCGTCGAGCAGTGCGGCGTCGCGCATCTGGCGCAAACTGAAGTTGCCACGAGCCGGTGTGTCGAGCGGGTGGCGGGCGTCGCGGAAGGCCGCCGACTGCCGTCGACGCGCGGAGACGCAGGCGTGTTTGATGCGCAGGTATCCCGCCCAACGCAGGAAGGGCTCGGCCATCGGATCAGCCGGGTTCTGTTCGCGCAGCCGTTCGAACTCTTCGTCGTCGAGCTCAGCCGGCAACGCTTCGAAGATGTGCTCTTCCGCGCTGCCCTCGCGAAGGGCCTCCTCGAAACTCGAACCGCGCGCGGCGAAGCGGGCGAGCGCGCGGTCCAGCTGGAACGGGTCGGTGGTGGGCATGGCTCGTAGTTCGCAGTGCTCAATACTCCCGTTTCTAGGCGGGGTCTTCCTGCATCGCGATTCGCCGCAATCACAGCCGCTGGCCAGCTGCGTCACCGTCCCTGGTCTCGCAGGGCGCTTTTCAGCGCGCTGCTAAAGAAGCTCGCCGAGTGCAGCCGTCACGCCTGCGCCGAGGGATAGGGCTCCGAGTGCCAAGCTCGTACTGTCGGCTGGCACTACTTCACAACCGGCCAAGGTGCAGCGCGAGGCCGAGCTCGGCTTTGCGCGGCTGAAGGCTACGAAGGTACCCAACCTGAGCCAGCTATTGAGTGCGAAGTCGATGCCCAGGGCCGAACGCATTGCGGGTGCCAGGCGCGCGACCTCTCCCCTGTGAATCGCGTCGGCGAGCTCGACGTCGAGGCTACTCACGCCGAGGTCGAGCTCGAGAAACGGATCGAGAATGCCACTTTCGAACGCGTAGACGCGGCCGACGACCCCAAAGAACGAAGCGCTCGCACGCGCCCGATCGAAGCCCGTCGTTTGGCCGATGGCGAAGTTCGCGAAGCGCGCTGCCGCCCCGACTCCCACGAACGGGTTCGGCCGTGCCAAGACCAACAGGCCAAGCTCGGTGCCGGCGCTGAGCGTGGCACAGCCAGGCCCCTCGCGCGCCGCGCACTCGGGCACGCCAACACTGAACTCTGGCACGAATTCGAAGAGGCGACGCGCGTGGCTGGGCGGGTCATCGAGTGGAGCCGGCGCAGGGCCGAGCTCGACTTCACTGGATCGGGGAGGGAGCGGCAGAGCGGCGCTCGAAAGCTGCGTCCCGAGGGCGACGCCCAGTGCGGCCGGGAGTGCGAACGGCATGCGCGTCTGGTCGGTCGCGGCGAGTGCCGGTTGCGTGTTGGTTTCTGTTCCGCCATCTTGCGCGCGTGGTTCGTCGTCTTCCTGTGATCCAGACGCCCGCGGCGGAGGATGCGGAGGCCCTCGAGCGCCCGGCCTGGCATTGGCTACTCGTGGGCGCGGCCTTTACGCTAGCCGTGTTTCTGCCGTTGCTGCCGCTTTCGCTTTGGGCCTCGGCGCGGCTGTTCCACCTGGGCGCGGACTCTGGGTCGGGCGCGCTGCTTGGCGCGCTCACGGTCTTGCTTGCTCTCGCCATTGCTGCGACGAGCGCGGGTGCCGTGGTGGGTCGATTCGGGCTGCGCGCGACGCGCGCGACGGCGCCCCTTTCTGGTGCGCTCGGGGGCGCGATGATTGTCGTCCTTTCGTTGCTAGGGGGGAGGCCGGTCGTGTTCGTCGTGCTGGTTCCTGCCGCGCTGCTGCTGCTGCTGACTGGGGCTGCGTGCGCCGCGATCGGCGCACGCATCGGCAAGCGTCTGCGCCCGAGGGTCAGCCGTTGAGTGCGGCCTTCAGTGTCGGATCCTTCTTGAGTAGCGCCGCGTAGAGCCAAGCGAAGGCTGCAAACAGCAGCACGGTTTCGTCCTGAAAGTGTCGCTCGAGATCCTGATCCAGAGCCGACCAATAGCCTGCAACGCACATCGCGAGCAGCGGCAGGGCAATCGTGTGCAGGGGCAGGGTGATCGGCATGAACTTGGCCAGCGGTGCGTCACTGGTCGCCGCGCCGCTCGACTTCTTCGGTAGTGTCACGCTGCCGAGCAATGCCAACAGGAACACCAAGTGACTGTAGTAGTTCGACGGGTTCCAAATCACCAGCGCGAGCGGCAGGGAGAGCAGCATGGCCTGCTCCAGCGGACGTCGCCGCGCGAGCACGAAAACCGTGCCGAAGCACAGCACCACCGCGACCGCGTGAAGCACACGTCGAGCTTGGAATACGCGACCCGCATTGCCGTCGGCGCCCGCTATCAGCGCACGGAGGCTGATCTCGTTCACGCCCACATCGCGGTTCAACAGCGTGACTTTCGCCCACCAATTCGCCCACGAGCCGAAGCCGTACAACAAGCCGGTCAGCAGGAAAGCGCCGAGCATGGTCGCGATCGCGCTCGCGATTACGCGCACGGTCTCTGGGTGCTCCTCGAGCAGCTGCTTCACGTTGGGCAGCGCGCGCTCGCGCTGGATGTATTCGGCTATCCACCAAATCGCCGGCAACGAAACGCCGAGCAACGCTGCTGCCGGAAACGCTCGGATCATCGCCGCCAAGGCCAAGCTCACGCCCGCCAAGCGCCAGCGTTCGGTCTTCAGCGCACAGGCGCCGAAGCCCAGCATCGCCAACCAATCGTGGCGCAGCGTGGCGCCGCTCCAGTTGGTGCCGAACATGTAAAGATCGTTGGCGCCGAACACGGTCATGGCGAGCAGCATCGGCCACAGCCCGAAGCTTCTCCACATGGCCAGCGCCATCAGCGCCAAGAGCACGCCATCCGCCAGCCCCGCGAGCGTGAGCGAACCCTCGGTCGCTGGCGTGTGTGCCAGCAGGATGCGCGCAAAGAACACCCAGACTGGCGTCGCGTTTGCGCCGTGATCCGTGAGCGTGCCCAAAAACTCGGGCCCCATCACGTCCTCGAAGTAGAGCATGTCCTTCTTGAGGTCAGCCCAGCGCTCGTCCGTGAAGCGCCTGCGAACCGACTGAATCTCCTCGGTGATCTCGGAGACGCGGCGCACGCGATGATCCTTCAAGCCGCGCACCTCGGTCTGCCCGATGGCTTCCAGTGAGCCGCCGCGCTTGTCTTCGGCGAAAGCCAGCACGCTCGCGGGATACACGCCGTCGTACTGAAGCTCCGCGAAGTACTTGGCGAAGGGCTGGTACACACGCATGTCGTAGGTGTGCACGAACTCAGGTCGCCCTTCCGCGTGATTCCAGAACTGCGCGCGCCCGAGATTGTAGAACGTGGCGGAGGCAATCAGCGCGCTGGCGGCGAGGCTCGCGGTAATCGCCCAACGATGTGCGGGGAAACGCTTGCCGGGGATCGCCCGGCGCACCAACGCGATGGCTGCGATGGCCCCCGCCACCGAGCGCACGCAGGCCACCTCCCGCATTGCCAGCGGCCAGGCCGAGACCACCGCATCGTAGGCGAAGCTGAGCCCGCCGAGCACGATCAGCCCGCAGAGCGCGAGCCAGCCGGTGGTCGAGGCGGCATGCGTCGCAAACAGGAGAAACGCGAACGCCGCAGCCATATAGAGCAAGCTCGTGCGCACGTGTGCGGCTTGGCTCTGCCCCGAGACGCGCTCGAGCGTTGGCGGCATGCTGGCCGGGCGCGTCGAAAAGAGCTGCAACTCGGTCGCCGAATAGGCGCGGTCACCGCCGCGCACGACCAGGCGCACGTAGCGACCGCTGCCGGTGAGCGAGTCGGACCAGCGCTCCCGCAGGCCGGGCTCGCCACGCGGCCCGGAATTCCACAGCGGCGT
>JAEUAF010000715.1 GCA_019695485.1 Sorangium sp. | reverse complement strand
CCGACGACGCCTGAGTCGGCCCCTCTCGAGCCACTCCGAAACGCGGCGCTCGGCCGTTGCCGCGTGCTCGGGCCCCGCCTTTTTTCCGAGAAATGCGGCTCGGCTTGTGAAGGGGGAAAGACTCCGCTATGGCGAGCGTCGTCATGGATGCCTCTTACGATGCGATTGTTTTGGGTGGTGGCCCCGGCGGTTACGTTTGCGCGATCCGTCTGGCTCAATTGGGCGTGAAGACGGCCTGCGTCGAAGAAGAAGAGTACGGAGGCGTGTGCCTCAACTGGGGCTGCATTCCGTCCAAGGCGCTGATCGCCAACGCCCACTACTTCGAAAAGTCGAAGCACATGGCCGATCACGGCGTCATGGTCGGCAACATCTCGGTCGACCCCAATCGCATGCAGGACTGGAAGAACGGCATCGTCAAGAAGCTCACGTCCGGCGTGCGGGGCCTGCTGAAGACGAACGGTGCCGACGTGATCGACGGGCGGGGTAAGCTCGTCGGTCCGCGCACGTTGGAGGTCGTGGCCAAGGACGGCAGCAAGCGCCGCCTGAACGCCAACAAGGCCATCATTGTTGCCACCGGCTCAGCGACGATTCAGGTGCCTGGCTTCGAATTCGACGGGTCGCGCATCATCGGCGCGCGCGAGGCCGTGAGCCTTCGTCAGGTTCCGAAGCGCCTGGTCGTGATCGGTGGTGGCGTGATCGGGCTCGAACTCGGCATGGTGTACCAGAGCTTCGGTTCAGAGCTCACCGTCGTCGAGCTGACCCAGAATCTGCTGCCCGGCATCGACCCCGACTGCGTGCGGGTCGTCGAGCGCACCATCACCAAGCGGGGTGGCCGCATCCTGAAGAGCACGCGCGCCGATGGTCACCAACCGGGTCCGAACGGTGAGGTGCTGGTCAACGTCACGACGGCCGAGAAGAGCGAGAGCATCCCGTGTGACGCGGTGCTGGTGGCGGTCGGCATGAAGCCTCGCTCCAAGGGCATCGGCCTCGAGGAAGTGGGCGTCGCCGTCGATCCTCGCGGGTTCGTGACGACGAATGAGCGCTGCGAAACCAACGTCCCTGGCGTCTACTCGATTGGCGATGTCAGCGGGCGCCCGATGTTGGCGCACAAGGCCTCGAAGGAAGGCGAAATCTGCGCTGAAGTCATCGCGGGACATCCGGCGGCCAAGGACTGGGTGACCGTGCCGGGCATTGTGTTCACGGAGCCTGAGATCGCGACCGCCGGGCTGACGGAGCAGGAAGCGAAGGAGCAGGGCTACACTATCAAGGTGGGGCGCTTCCCGTTCTCGGTGCTCGGCCGCGCGATGAGCATCGGTGAGACAGACGGTTTCGTCAAAGTGGTCACCGACGTCAAATCCGGACGCATGCTGGGCATCCACATCGTGGGCCCATCAGCGAGCGATCTGATAAGCGAAGCCGTTTTGGCGCTCGAAACCGTGGCGACCGCGGAGGACATGGCGCTCTCGATCCACCCACATCCAACGCTTGGTGAGGCCTTGATGGAAGCCGCGGCCGCCTCCATCGGGCAGGCGATTCATATCGCCAATCGCTGAGCAAGGCAGCGGGGCGCGCTCAGTCTCAAGTCTCTAGGCTGGGCGCAGCGGCCGCTTCGAGCTTGGCTTCGCCATCGACGGGCAAGCGCACGCAAAATACGGTGCCAGCACCGACTTCGCTCTCGAAGTCCAGCGTTCCGCCGTGCACTTCGACCACGATGTTGCGCGCAATCGACAGGCCTTGCCCCGTGCCGCGCCCGACCTCTTTGGTGGTGAAGAACTGCTCGAAGATGCGGTGGCGAATGCTGCTGTCGATACCCGAGCCGTTGTCTGCGATGCGGATCTCGACCACGCCGGCTTCGCAGCGGGAAATGACTCGAATTTTCCCGAGGGAAGTGCGGTTGGCGTCGGCGATCGCGTGCGCAGCGTTCACGATCAGGTTCAAAAAGACTTGGTTTAGGCGGCCGATGAAGCAAGTCACGTGCGGTAGCTCGCCGAAGTCCGTCTCGATGCTCGCCACGTTCTTGTACTCGTTTTGCGCGACGATCAGCGTGTCCCGCAGCGCCTGGTTGAGATCCGCTTGCGCCTTCTCGCCCTGATCGACGCGGGCGAACGACTTCATCGCGCGTACGATATTGGAGACGTTCTCGATGCCTTCTTGGGAAGCGGTCAGCGCCTTGGGCACTTGTTCCATCAGAAACGGTAAGCGCAGCTTCTTCTGGGTCGCGAGTACTCGCGCGCGTGCGCTCTCCAACGAGTTCTCTGGTGTCGCTTCGAGCGCGGCGCTGACCTCCGCCAGGTAGTCGCTGAGCTTGCCGAACGAGCGCGACAGGAACGTCACGTTGTCGCCGATGTACTGCATTGGCGTGTTGATTTCGTGGGCGACGCCTGCCGCGAGCTGGCCAATCGCCTCCAGCTTCTGGGCCAAACGCAGGTCATTTTCCAGACGCTCGCGGGTTGCCACCTCACTCTTGAGTTTGGCGTACGCCGCCTCGAGCTCCCCCTGAGCAACGCGCAGGGCCGCGTTCTTCGCGGCCAAGGCGTCGCGCGCGCGGCCGAGCTCGTCGGCGCGTTCCTGCTGGCTCGCCGCCCAGCGCGTGGTGTTGGCGAGCTCTTCGTGCACGATCTCGGCGGCGCGCACGGTGAGGAAGGTGCGATTTCCGTCTTCCGAGCGAGCCGAATTCACCACCAGCGAGCGCCGTTCGCCGCTGCCGCAGGTGAAGATGACGTTGGTGTCGCGGCTGAGCTCCGCCCCGAAAACCGCGTCAAATCCTAGGATTTGGAGGATGTCCTCCTCCGCGATCATGTCCTGCATGGCGTGGCCGACGACGTCCGCGCGCTTTCGGGTCGCGAGCTCCAAGAACGCGTGGTTGACGTCGACGATCAGTCCCTGAGAGTTCACGACTAGTACGCCGTCCGGGAGGTCTTCGAGGGAGGTGCCCGCAGCCCAGGCGCCGCTTCGCTTCGTTTCAGGTCGCATGATAGGGCACCCGCACCTTGACAGGCTCGATCAGCCCACCTGCGCGAGCAAAGCGCAGCAAGCGCTCCAGCAACACCAGATTGAGCTGTCGCCCCTTGGGGACGACCACGACCCCCGCGGTCGTACGCACATCCTCCTCGAGCGTCATCTCGCCGGTCAGCTGGGTCACCCGCAGATTGCGCACATTGCTCGAGTTCGGTGCCAGGTCCGGAAAATCACGCAAGTATCCGAGCAAGACCCGCTCGGGGTCGGTGAGACGGGGCGCGACCTTCTTGATGATTTCTTCCGCCGGGGCGCCGGTGTCGATCAGCTGCTCGACCTCCCGCGCAATGCGCAGCAGCGATGCGCCGAGCTCGACGTCGGGAGACGCTTCGTTGAGGCTCTGCTTTGCTTGGCGCCGAATCATCTCGGCGACCTCTTGAAATCGTGGGATGTCGACCAGCAGGCGATGCGCAATCAGAGGGTGCTCGGCGAAGGCCTGCTTCTCGTCCCGGTCGAGCGGCATGCCGGCGATCGCGCGGGTCAGCGTTTCCTCGGGCAGGCCTACGCACCCGATCAGGCTCAGCGCCGCCGCGAGCTCGAACTTCCAGCGCTCTTTATGCCCGACTCGGTCCAGCATGTGCAGCACGAGCGCGCGAATTCGCTGGGCCCGACTGAAGATCTGCGGGGCCACCAAGGAAAGGACTTCCGAAAGCAGCCGGATGCTGCCGGTCAACGTCTGTTCGAGTAGTGCGCGTTCGGTCAGAAGCAAGCGGTGCTGTTCGGCGCCGGCGCTGATCGCAGGGATCAGCACATCCGCCGAACACGGCTTGCACAGGAATCGAAAGATGTTGCCCTTGTTCACCGCTGCCATGGCGGCGTCGAGATCGGTGTGGCCAGTCAGCAAGATGCGCACCGTATCGGGGGCGACTTCGCGTGCATGCGCGAGCAGCGTCGCGCCGTCCATTCCAGGCATACGCATGTCCGATACCAACACCGCGAACGGCTCTTCCTCGCTGCGCAGGCGAGCCAGTGCTTCTTCGGGTTTGGTCAGGGTCACGACCTCGAATTGGTCGAACAGCGTGCGCTGCAGCCCCTCGAGCACGCGCGGCTCGTCGTCGACGCAGAGAATCTTGGGAATCGCGGTGTCGCTCATGCCGCAGCTCCCGATGCGATTTGCTTGGAACGCTCGAGCGCCGTGTTCAACTGAAAGCGCTCGACCAGGGCCGGGTCCGGGGGAGTTCCCTCCACGATGCAGGCAGAAAGCCAGATCAACTGCGGCAGCCCGCAGTGCTCGTGAGCGTTGCGGTCTGGCGTGTGGTGATTGGCCACCGCCTCGACGATGGGGTTTGGTAGCCCCCAGAGCCCGAGCAAGAACGCGCCGACTTCTGCGTGCGAGACGCCCCACAGCGCCCGCTCGGCGACGTGAGGCAGGACATTCGAACGCGCCGCCTCCGTGCGGGCGAGCTTGACCTTGTCTGGGGCGACCGTGGCCAAAACCAGTTGTCCGAGGTCGCACACGAGACCAGCCATGAATGCCGAGTCAGCGTCTGCCGATTTTTCGGCGAGACGACTCGCGAGCCGAGCGATCTCGAGCGAGCGACGCTGAAGTTCATCGATCGAGACGCCGAGCGTCTGTTGGGCGCTGCGCGCGGCCTCGAAGGCTCCGACTCCGAGCGCCAAGTTTCGCAGCGTACGCAGGCCGAGCCTCACCACGGCCGTCTTCACGTCCGAGACGGCTTTCGCAGAGGCAAAAAATGAGGAATTGGCGACGTGCAGGAGTTTGCTCGCCATGGCGGGGTCTTGCTGAATCACCGCCGCTACTCGCGTGGCGTCGGCTGAATCGTCGCCCAACAGCTGCGACAGCTCGGTGAACAAGCGGGGCGCCGAGGGCAGGCGTGCCACTTGGCCCACGATCGACTGCATTTTCGTGTCTGCGAGCAGCAGGTGAAGTGCACAAGTGTTCTCGATGACCCGCTTGAGCGTGTCGGCCGCGCACGGCTTGGAAAGAAATTGGTGGGCCACGGGGACAGCGCGCAGCGCCGACGCTTCGTCCGTTTGTCCCGAAAGGACGATGCGCACGACGCGCGGGTCGAGTTCACTCACGCGATCGAGCAACGCCACACCGTCTTTGGTGCGGACGCGCATGTCGCTGACGATGACGTCGACCGGTGCCGCCTGGAGCGTCGTGAGCGCCTGAACGCCATTCGAGGCGAAGCAGGTCTCCCACTCGACGTCCAAGTCGAGGAACAGGCGTTCGATGGCCTCTAGAACACGCGGCTCCTCATCGACGAACAGCACTCTCATGCGCCGCTCCGTCGCCACATATGGGCGAAGCTTTGCCGAGCGGGCCTGGCCGCGGCGGAACCGAGCGGAGTGGGGCGATGGCTCATTCCCATGGAAGGAACGGCGGGACAGACTGCTCGATTAAGCGTAGGCCACGAGAAGTGCAGGAAAATGAGCCGTTCAGAGCCCGGGATTCGTACGCTCCCCGGCGTCGATGGCCTCTCGGCCCGCCCCGATCCCGCGGTGTGGCACGACAGTGCCGGCAGAACCCGGCCCCACGCCGAGGGCGGGAGGCGCAAGCAGTTCGCGCTGGGTTAGACTGGCCGTCGGATGAGCCACGACGTTGTTTTACGCCCCCTCGGCTCCGGCAACGTGCTGCTGCTCTTGACCCAGATCGCAGTGTTGCTGTTGGCGGCACGAGCGGGGGCTGAGCTCGGCCGACGTGTGGGTCTTCCTGCGGTGGTGGGCGAGCTGGTGGCCGGAATCGCACTCGGCCCGTCGATCTTGGGGCGTGTTGCGCCGAGCTTGGGTTTGGCCCTATTTCCGGTCGACGCGCTGCAGTTTCATTTGCTGGAGGTGGTCGGCGCCCTCGGCATGGTGCTGTTGTTGCTTTTGACTGGCTACGAGACGGATCTGCGACTCTTGCGCAATCTGGGGCGGGCAGCCTTGATCGCGTCGGGACTCGGCATGGCGGTGCCGTTCGTGAGCGGCTTTGGTCTCGGCATGTTGATGCCGGACCGCTATTTGGCGATGCCAGAGCAGCGTCTCCTGTTCAGCTTCTTCCTGGCGACGGCGATGGCCATCTCCGCGATGCCCGTGATCGCGAAGATGGATCTCGACCTGATGCGGCGCAACATTGGGGTCGTCGTACTCTCGGCGGGTGTGGTCGACGACACCGCTGGCTGGCTGATCCTCTCCGTCATCGCTGGCGCTGCGTCGCGGGGGAAAGTCGAACTCGCCGGAGTGGGGCGCACCCTGGGCCTTTTGGCAGCGTTCGTTTTGGCAGCGGCCTTCGTACTCTATCCTCTGTCGCGCAAGCTGTTCGCGCTCGTCAACCGCCACGCTCGGGCCAAGGACACGGATCTGGTGCTGTTCTTGGTGTTGGCGCTACTCGGAGCCGCAACCACGGAATGGATCGGGGTTCACGCGGTCTTTGGTGCCTTCGTGGTGGGAACCCTGTTGCGCCAAGTGCCGGAGCTCAAGGCTGAGGTCGTACATCGCGTCGAGTCGTTCGTGATGGCCGTACTGGCGCCGGTGTTCTTTGGCTTGGTTGGGCTCAAGGTGAATCTTTGGGCGCTCGGCGGGGGCGGCATGTTGGGGGTGGTTTTGCTGGTGGCTTGCCTCGGCAAGTTCA
>JAEUAF010000071.1 GCA_019695485.1 Sorangium sp. | reverse complement strand
AGCAGATCGATGCGCTGGCCACCGGTGAGCTTCACGAGCGGCAGCTGATACTTTTCCGCGACGTCGGCGATGCGCCGCAGCTGCGCCGGGCTCGTTACGCCACCTGGGATCTGAGGAATGACGCTGAACGTGCCATCCTTTTGGATATTTGCGTGGACGCGATCGTTGATGAAGCGGGCGTCGCGCTCGTCGACGTACTCGCCTGCCCACAGCGTGTTCAAAAGCGAAGCCAGCCCCGGCTTGCTGCCGGGATCTTCCTCGCCCGCAGCCAGCTCTCGAAACACCGCAGAGGCGGATTTCAAGCCTCGCTCCATGATTTGTCGTACGAGCTCTGCCTTCGCCAACGGAACCCCGGGAACGTAGTATTCTGCGGACGGGTCGAGCTCGGTTGCGCCGCCAGTCGCCCACTCGACGACCTCCTTCACGAGCGCCTTACAGGCTCCGCAGCCCATGCCGGCGCGCGTCGCCTCCATCACGGCCTTCTGGCTCTTCTTACCGAGCTTCACACAACCGACGATGCGGCTCTTCGTGACGCCGTTGCAATTGCAGACCTGCATCTCGGCCGGCATGCTCTCGACGCTCGCTGCCGCCGTCGGCGCACCAAGATCGAAGAGCAACGAGAGCCTCTCCTCGGGCACAGGCGTGTTGCGTTCGAACGCCTGCGTGAGATAGGGCGCCTTGCTGATGTCGCCCAGCAAGATGCCGCCAATCAGACGCCCATTGCGAATGATGAGCTTCTTGTAGGTGCCCTTCTTTGCCTCCGTGAACTGGACCACCTCATCGCCTTCCTCGCTAGGCTCGGTGACCCCCATCGACGCCACCTCGACCCCCATCACCTTGAGCTTCGTCGCCACCTTCGAGCCGTGATAGGCCGCGTCGGGATTGGTGCCGGTCAAGTGATCGGCAAGCACTTTGGCCTGCTCCCAGAGCGGCGCCACCAGGCCGTAGACCTGACCTCGGTGCTGCGCGCACTCGCCAACCGCGAAGATGCGAGGATCGTCGACGCTGCGCAGCTGATTGTCGACGACGATGCCGCGCTCGACCGCCAGCCCGGCGCGCCGCGCGAGGTCGCTATTGGCCTTGATGCCCGCGGCGATCACCACCAGATCGCACTCGAGCCGCGTGCCGTCGACGAACTCGAGCCCCGTCACGCTTTCGCCGCCCAGCACTGCGCGCGTCTGCTTCTTCAGATGCACGAAGATGCCGAGCTGCTCCATGGTCTTCTTGAGGATCGCGGCCGCCGGCGCGTCCAGCTGCTGCGACATCAAGGCTCCGCCGAGCTGAATCACGTGGACCGCCAGCGAGAAGTTCTGAAGCCCGCGCGCCGCCTCTAGCCCCAGCAAGCCGCCGCCGATCACGGCGCCACTCTGCTTTTGCATCGCGAACTGGGTGATACGTTGGCAATCGTCGAGATTACGAAACGTGAACACGCCGGGTTTGAGGCTGCCGTCTCCGCTGTAGAGACCGTCCATCGGAGGAATGAAGGGCACGCTGCCGGTGGCGATAATCAACTGGTCGTAGGGTTCGACCACGTCGCCGACGCCGGTGACGGTCTGCGTGGCGCGCGAGATCTTCTTGACGCGTACCCCCGCGTGCAACTTGACCCCATTTTCGGCGTACCACCCGAGCGGATTCAGATATATCTCGGCAGGCTGATGGGAACCATTCAGCACGTCCGAAAGCAGAATTCGGTTGTAGTTGCCGTAGGGCTCGTCCCCAAACATCGTGATCTCGAACTGGTCTCCGCCTCCGCGTGCGAGGATTTCTTCCACTGCGCGCGCACCCGCCATGCCGTTGCCAATGACCACCAGCTTGCGACGGGCCTTCATGGGTCAAATCTCCAGCAAGCCCATGTCAATCAGCACGGCGCCCTCCAATCCTTCGGGGGCTCCCAGCATGAACTCGATCTCGCTTTCCGGATCGATGTCTTCGATGATCGCGAGCGTCACGTGTATGGCGTCTTTGGCTCCGATTGGGAAAAGGCGCATGGGGCGCTTGTCGCGCTGCAACGCCAAGTAAACGAGCTCTTCAGTGGAATTTCCAGCGCGCAGATAGACCAGCTGGGCCCGTTTGTCGAAGGGCACCTTGTAGCTCGCGAGCGGGCGGATGGCGACTGGTCGAGCGAGGCCCGCCCCCGTGAACGAAAAGACTCCCTGAATGAAGCGCGGCGTCTCGTTCATGACTATCACCTCCTATTAGCAAGGGTCGCGTTTCGAACGAGTAGCGCCGAGTCGTCGGTCGCGTGTCGCAGCTTGGCGGGCCCACGACACGTTCTGCTCGGCCGCTAGCTGGTGGCCGCCTCTGGCAGCGGCATGCTCCCCATCGAGGCATTGCGCGCCACCAATGCCGTTTCGTAGAGGGCTTGTTCAGTTGCTTTGTGCTTGGCGCTAAAGCGCACCAGAATCGCGCACACCGAGGACAGAAGCGCGGCGCAGCCCAGCATCATGAAGCAGCGCTGGACATCCCCGACCGCCTTGAGCAAAAAGCCTGCCGCCACTGCACCCACGTTGCCGCCGGCGCCGATGATCCCCGCCACGCCACCGAGCGACTTGCGATCGATGAAGGGGAACAACGCATAGGTTGCTCCGCAGGCCATGTGCGTGAACAGCCCAAAGCTTATCATCGCCACGACTGCCATGGTGGCGGTCGTCGTTTGCGAAAACCAGAGCAGCCCCACGCCCTCTCCGAGCATCAACGCGAACAGCAACGCCGTGCGCGCGTCGAGCCCCTTGTGATGCGCGAGCCTATCCGAAATAATGCCGCCGACCGCGCGGGCAAACAGCGCCAACAGCCCGAAGCTACCCGCTGCCATGCCGGCCGCCTGGAGGTCGAGCTTATAGTGGTCGACGTAGTAGCTCGCGGCGACATTGTGCACGAAGAGCTCGATGCCAAAGCAGGCGCCGTAAGTGACGAACAACATCCACGTGCGGTAGTTGCGCGAAGCGGCCTTGAACACGGCCCAGCCACCCTTCTTGCCGCTCTCGATTTCCACACCCGCCGCGCGCAGCTGCTTGTAGTTGCCCTGCGGACAGTCCTGCGTGAACTTCCAGTAGAGCACCGCAACGATCAGCATCAGGGCCGCCGGCACGAACATGGAAATGCGCCAACCCGCCGACTTCGTGACGCCGAGGCTGAGCACCGCCGCGAGCACCCAAGGCATGGTGGATTGAGTCACCCCGCCGCCTGAGTTGCCCCAGCCCGCGCTGGCCGCGTTGGCCGTGCCCACTACGTTCGGGGCGAACATCACCGACGTATGATACTGGGTGATGACGAAACTTGCGCCAATCACGCCGATCAGAAGGCGAAAGAACAGGAACATCTCGTAGCTGTGCGCGAACGCAATGCCCAGCACGGGGATTGCGCCGAACGCGAGCAGCGCCGTGTAGGTGGCGCGAGGCCCGTACTTGTCACACAGCGGACCAATAATCAGACGACCGAGCACGGTGATGCCCACAGCCGCGATGTTGATATTGGCGATCTGCCCTTTGCTGAGCCCAAACTCCCCCTTGATCACGGGCATCAGGGGTGCCACCGCGAACCAGGCGAAGAAGCAGGCGAAGAACGCCAACCAGCTCAGGTGAAACGCGCGCATGGCTGGGGTGGAAAAGGAGAAAAGCTTGATTTTCGTGGCTTTGACGTTGGGGTCCATGCACTCGTTCCTGTTCGCGAGTCACGAACCTAGACGGGATCGGATGAACGCTCGGTTTCGTCGCCGAGTCAGATCGCCACGACTCAAACCGACAAAAACGGCGTTTCCTTGCCGGTCGGCCGAATGCGGGCGGAGTGTCCCGTCTCAACGGAACACTCTGGGCGGCCCACGCTAGAGGCTCAACGCGGAGTCCAGCCGGTGACTTGCCGGGGGAAGCTCTTCCTGGCTTCGCGCCGCCGACCGACGATAGCCCGCCAGTGCCAGACTCAGCACCCCGGGCAGCACGAACAGCGTGAGCAGCGTGCTGATCGCCATACCGAGGACCACCGCAGTCGCCAGTGGCCGCTGCACCTCGGCCCCCGCGCTCGTCGCCATCGCCATCGGCAAGAAGCCGAGCGCTGCGACGGCGGCCGTGGTCAACACGGCGCGCAGGGTGTGCGAGGAGCCGCCGACCACGGCCACGTCGAGCGCGTCCCCCGCGTCGAGGCGGCGACGCACTTCGCTGGCGATCACCACGCCGTTCAAGACCGCCACGCCTCCGAGCGCGATGAAGCCCACGGCGGCGGGCAAGCTAAACGGCATGCCTCGCAACGTGAGCCCCAACATGCCCCCCGCCAGCGACAGCGGAAC
>JAEUAF010000601.1 GCA_019695485.1 Sorangium sp. | reverse complement strand
TGGTGGGCGCGGCGGGCGGGGACTCCGTCGGGGGGGGGCTCTCGGGGGAGCTGGAGCGCGCCGGGCGAGCCCACCATGCGTGCGAAGGCCGCCCCGAGCCCGACCGGGGCCGAATCCGGAACGCGCGCAGCCGCAGAACCGCCGCCGTTGCCCACGCGGCCGCGTGGCGTGCCGCCGCCGAAACCGCAGGCACCCGCAGCGATCGGCCTCGCCGCATTTCCAGGAAAGCCCGCAGGCGATTCGAAAGTCGCCCAGGAGAGAGTCGTGACGCTCACCAAAACGCCAAAGATCAATCTCAGTCAAATCCTCGCACTCGACACGACTATCAAGGCGGTGGCACGCGCCGATCGCCAAGGCAGCGTGCTGGAGGCGAGCGGTGAGATGGACGCCGAAACCACCTGCGCCGTGGTCACGCTCGCCATTCGGCAGATTGGCGATGCGACGGCGGAGCTCGGCCTAGGGCCGCCGTCGGCCTGGCATGTCTCGGTCGGCGCCTCCACCTGGTACGTCGTGCAATCCAAAGACGAAGTCTTGGTGACTCGCGGCAACGTGACCAAGAACCCGATCTCCACCTTGAAAAAGGTCGTCAAAGCCTGCGGAGCCGTTCAATGAACAACGAAGCCGTCGCCAATTTGAGCAAGACCGACGGGGTCCTCGGCGTCGTCGTATTCGACGATCAAGGGACGTGCGTGGTCAATCACCTGCCGGCGCCGTATGAGCCCATCCTGCTCTCGGAAGTGGTGCGGCGTTTGTCGGCGACCTTCGACGTGTTCTCGTCGCTCGACGACGGGGCGCCCACGAGCTTCTCCGTGGATTGTGAGGATGGCAGCATGGTGTTGCGCTGTGTCGAGCACCATTGGGTAGTCGCGCTGACTCACCCGGACGTGAACATGAACATGCTGAACGTCGCCATGAACGTGGTGGTGCTCAATTTGGGTCGAGGCTTTCCCGGCAGCGGCACGCATCCAGCGTCGCACGTGCTGACCGAGTCGATGACCAGCCGGTCCAGCTTCAGCTTGTCGAAGTCCACCTCCGAAGCCGACGTCGAGATCCCTCCGGACGCGGTCGATCGCAGCGTCGTGCAGCAGCTGCTGGTAATTTATCGCGACTTCTTGGGCCCGGCGGCGAAGATGGTCTTCAAGCAGCAGTTGGCGGGGCTCGGTGTGACCTCGCGCAGTCTGCGCCGCGTACAGGTGGGTGATCTCGTGCAGCGCCTGGCCTCCAAGATTCCTGTCGCTCAGCGGCAGAAGGAGTTCATTCTCGCGGCACGTCAATTCCAAGACAGAGTTTTGCTCTGACACGTCGCCCCGTCTTCGCGGGTCACTAGGTGCACGTGCATGGATTCAGCGCGACCGAACCCAGGAGATCTCATCCCGCCCGGAACCGTGATCGCCAATTACGTCGTCGAGGACTTCGTGGGGCAGGGTACGGAAGGTTCGGTGTATGTGGCGCGCGACTCGCTATTGGGGCGAAAGGTCGCGCTCAAGACCTTGCGCGCCGGTAGCGCAGGCGAGACGCGCGGTGTCGAAGAGGCCCGACTGCTCGCCGGGCTCGAACACCCGAACATCGTGCGCGTCTATCACGCGCGGCGGCATCAGGGTGTTTGGTTCGTGGTGTTCGAGTACTTGGCCGGCGGCAGTCTACAGGCACAGCTGCAACGGCTCGGGCCGCTCCCGTTGAGACGAGCACTCGAGATCGGCGCGCAGGCCGCCAGCGGCCTCGCGTACGCGCATGAGGCCGGCATCTTGCATCGCGACGTCAAGCCCCAAAATATGCTGCTGTCGAAGACGGGCGATGTGAAGCTCGCCGATTTTGGGCTCGCGCTCGATTTGCGGGGCGCGCGCCGAAGCAGCACGCAGCCGGTGGGGACGCCGGCTTTCCTCGCGCCCGAGTTGTGGTCGTCCGCGCTTGCCACTCCGGCGTCCGACGTCTTCAGCCTTGGCGCGTGCTTGTTCTGCGTTCTGACTGGACGTCTCCCGTTCGTGGCGAGCGACCCGGAGCAGCTGCGCCGCGCACAGCTCGAGCTCGAGCCAAAGCTGCCCATCGGACTGCCGACGTCCGTGCGTGAGCTGGTGCTGGCGATGATGGCGAAGGAGGCCGACTCGCGACCTTCGAGTCGAGCGGTGGCGGAGTCGTTGCGTAGTATGGCCGCGAACCCCTATCGCCCCTCGGTCACGCCAGCGAGTTTACCGAAGCTCGCTGGCGCCAATCCGTTCGTCAGCGGAGGCCCCGAGCAAGCGGTGCGCCAAACGCTGCGTGTTGGTCGCGATGCGGCCTACCTGGGGGAGATCCTTTCCGCCCTGCGCGCGCGTCCCCGCGGCGTCGAAGTGGTCGCGCCGACGACGGCCGATGCCTTGTTGTTCTCGGAGGTCGCACGTGAGCACGCTTCCGAGCGTTATGTGCTCGTGGCTCGCTTGACCTTGCCGAGTTCGCAGGCCTCGCTGCGCGAGCTCATCATCCGCAAATTGCAGCTCGCGCCGGACTCTGCGCTCGAGCTCGCGTGCGAGCGGTTGCTCGAGCCGGCTCGCGACGCGGCCGGCACGGCTTTAGTGGAGGTGTGTATGCCTCGCGACCCCAGCGCGGAGCAGTGCGGTGAACTTGACGTGTTGGTTGACCTCGCCAATCGCAACAGCGCGCCGATCCTGGTGCTTGCCGCGAGCGGGGGCGCTCGGGGCTTCGACGGCTTTCGCCGGATCGAAATTTCGCCAGCAGCCGAGGGGCTTGCTGAGCTCGAAGCGCGTCTCAGCCTGTGGGTTGAGCTCGCGACGGGCGGCCAGTACACCTTCTCTCGTGACGGGCTGCGGCTGGCGAGCGCCGCGTGCCGTGAAGAGGCGCGCTTTTGGCCGCGCCTGGCGCAGGACAGCGTGCTGATCGCCGCAGCCGCCGGGCTATCGCTGGTGACCAGCTGGGCGGTGCTTGGCGCCCGCGCCCAGCCGGGACCGTGTCACAGCGTCGACGACATTCCGGCGGCTTGGCGGCGACGTCCGACGCAGTGGCCTAGCGACGAGATTTTGGCGCGGCTTTCGCGCCTGCGCGAAACGGGCGAGGCGGGCCTACTTCGTGAGCGCAACACCTTGCCTCCTCCTTCCGCCGCGACCTTCGCGAAAAGTAATGACCTCGGAAGCGCGGGCCGCAAGGCCGCGTCCACCATCTAGAAAGGGACTGAACAGTCATGTTGTCGACCATCAGTAGTAGAATGATTGCGATTCTGACCGCATTCGCCTTGCTCCTCGGAGCGGGCGCGGTTGCGAGCCACATCGTATTGAAGCGGCAGGCCGACGACGCGGTGATCGTGAATCTCGCTGGTCGTCAGCGCATGCTCACTCAGAAGATGACGAAAGAGGGCGCGCAGCTCTTGAACGCCGCCCACGACGCGAGCGAGGCCTCGCTGACGGCACAGCGCGATCAGCTGCAA
>JAEUAF010000059.1 GCA_019695485.1 Sorangium sp. | reverse complement strand
TCGCCGCTACGCCCTCTCGAATTCCTCGCGGGCCGACGCGAGCAGCTCGCGATCTTCAAGCGCGTCCGCGGCCGTCCGCGCCATCGCTTTCGCCGCCAAGCGCATGGTCTCGAGGCCGCGCGGACTGTTCGCGCAGTCAGCGAACTCGCGCTCATGGCACAACGTTTCGCCCTCGTCGCAAATGCCGAGGTAAGGATGAATCGAGGGCACGGCGTGACTCACGTCGCCCATATCGGTCGAGCCCGCGCCGACGCTCGGATCGGTCTCACGTGGCTTGCGCCCCAGTGACTCGAGGGCTTTTCCGAAGCGGCGCGCCAACGCCAGATTGTTGCGCATGTTCTTGTACCCATTGCGCATGCTGAGCTCGACTTCGACGCCGGCCGCGAGCGCCGCGCCCTCTGCGCAGCGCTCCACGATGACCGCCACGCGTTCGAGCTCGTCGAGGCTCGGCGCACGCAGCAAGAACAAGCTGGCGGCTCGCTCCGGAATCACGTTCACCGCTTGGCCGCCGTCGGTCACGATGCCGTGCACGCGCACGCCGTCCCTGAAGTGGACGCGTTGCGAATCGATCAGCCGAAACGTTTCGAGGCATGCCGTGAGAGCGCTCTGACCATCCCAAGGAGCGATCGATGCGTGCGCAGGCGCGCCACGAAACGTCATGGTAAGGCGCTTGGTGGCGAGCGCCGGGTGCGCGAGGATGTCGCGATCGTACGGGTGGTACATCATCGCCACGTCGACCTCGCGAAAGACGCCCGCGTTCAGCAAGCGGATCTTCCCGCCACCGCCTTCTTCGGCAGGCGTTCCGATCAACTCCACCGTGCCCGAAAGCGTGGCCGTTTGGCGGGAGAGGGCCAGAAAAGCACCCACCGCGCCGGCAGCTATCAGATTGTGACCACAGGCGTGTCCAATCTCGGGCAACGCGTCGTACTCGGCGAGGATGGCGATGCGCGGACCACTGCCGCCGCCGACGCGGGCACGAAATGCGGTCTCCACGCCGCCCAGCCCGCGCTCCACCGAAATGCCGGCGCCCTCGACCGCCTCGGCGATCCAGCCGCTAGCGCGGTGCTCTGAATAGGCGAGCTCGGGCGTCGCGTGGATTCTTTGCGCGAGCGAGGACAGCAGCGGAAACGCCTCGTCGACGGCCTGGTCGAGCCCCTTTCGGTCGAGCGCCATGGGCCGGAAGCCTATCCCATTTTTTCATCGAGGCTTCGGGCCGGGTGGCGCCCGCTCACGACGGCAACCCGGTGCCTAGGGGCCAGCCCCGCGAAATGGCGGCGTTTTCGCGGCTCTGACCCCCAGAAAGGGTCGTCACTCGCCCCGAAGATTATCGCCGCCTGGCAGCATTCGACGGCGCGGCTGGCTGCAGGGTCGACCGCGGACCGCGCCCGAGTCGCCTCAGTTTCCCACCGTCTTCGAAAAAAGATAGAGGACGAGGACGCCCGCTAAAATCAGCGACAACCCGAGAATGGCGGCCCAGTCGAGGCGTTGGCGGAAGAAGATCCAGGCGACCAGCGTCACCAGCGCGACCCCGATGCCTGACCAAATCGCATAGGCCACGCCCACCGGAATCGTGCGCAGGGTCAGTGAAAGAAAGTAGAGCGCCGACGAGTAGCCCAGCACCACGAGCAGCGACGGCCCCACGCGCGTAAAGCCGTTGGAGGCCTTCAGCGCCGATGTCGCCGTCACCTCCGAAAGGATGGCAAAAACCAGGAAGAGATAACTCATGGCGGGGCTGATATACACCCCAAAGCGATGCTGGTTCCACACGCTCCTCGAGCCCTGGTCTGGTACGGCGCGGCGTTGCTCACCGCGCTCTCTTTCAGCGTAGCCATGGCCTGCAAGGCGCGCGCAGGCGGCCCGCGGGCGAGCGCTTCTGCCGGCGCCGCCGCCGCTAGCGCACCACTCGTCGCTGCCTCAGCGCACGCGAGCAGCGCGACGCCGCTCAAGGTGGAGCGCAAGGACAGCGCGATGGGCACCTCTCTGCACTTCATCGCCTATACGAACGAGAGCGTGGACGCGACGGCGACGGGCGCGGCGATCGATCGAGCAATCCTAGAGATGCGACGACTCGAGAGCGTGCTCAGTGAGTGGCGCGACGACAGCGACGTTGGGCGCATCAACCAGGAGGCCGGCAGCTGGGTCAGCATCGGACCCGAAACCCGCGATGTGATCGACAAATCGCTGTGGGTCGGGCGCGCCTCGCAGGGCACCTTCGACATCACCTTCCAAGTGATGGGCGACCTTTGGAAATTCGGCTCGGCCGAGGACGCGACGCCGAAAGTCCCGAAGCCCGCGGACGTGCAAAAGCGCCGCGCGCTGATCGACTATCGCAAAGTCGAGCTCGACCGCGAGGGCAGCCGTGTGCGCATCCCCAAGGGCCGCAAAATTGGGCTCGGCGGCATTGCCAAAGGCTACATCGTCGATCGCGCCGCGGACGTCCTCAGGCGCGCGGGCCTGCGCGCCTTCCTCGTTCAAGCCGGCGGCGATCTCTATGGCGCTGGCCGCAAACCCGATGGCTCGGCCTGGGTGAGCGGCATTCAAGATCCGCGCGCGGCGCCTGGTACCTTCTTCGCCACGATTGAACTCGAAGACCACGCGTTCAGCACCGCCGGCGACTACGCACGTTCCTACGTCATCGATGGCAAGCGTTACCACCACATCATCGATCCGCGCACCGGCTACCCAGCCACGGCGTCGCGCAGTGTCACGGTGCACGCGCCCGACGCCATGACCGCAGACATGATCGACGACGCCGTCTTCATCTTGGGTCCTGAGGCGGGGATGAAGCTCGCGGACTCACTCGAAGGCGTCGGCGTGGTGATCGTCGACGCGAACAACAAGGTCTCTGTCAGCCCGCGACTCGCCGGCAAAGTGAGCGTTTTGAGACCGCCGACCGACGGGATTTGAGGGTCTCGCTGCAGACGGCGACGACATTCGTCGACTTCGCCGCTCACGGCCGAAAGCCGCAGGCGCTGGATCAGCCAGGCGTGATCTGAGCGATTACGGTGCTCAGATAGAGCCCCTCGGGAAACGCCGCGGGCACTGGGTGGTCAGGGCCTTGAAAGAGTCGCTCGAGGACGATGGCGTGAGCGCCCACGTCGCGAGCGCCGAGCGCGAGGGCGCGCGTCAATTCAGGGACCCCGAGCGCGGCGGAGCAAGAGCTGATCACGAGTAGCCCCTCGGGGCGCGTGGCGCGCGCGCCCGCGGCACTCAGCTTGCGCATCACCTCGAGCGCGCGCTCACGCTTGGCGCGCGTCGGCGCAAGCTTCGGCGGATCGAGAACGACCAGATCGAAGCCTCCTCTGCGACCGGCGTGACCCAACGCCTCGAGCGCGTCGCCGCACTCGAAATGGATTTTGCCGGTCAGATGATTCAGGGCGGCACACTCGGCCCCGACCTCGAGTGCGAGCGCGCTCGAGTCGACCGCTTCGACTTCGAGCGCGCCGCCACGCGCCGCGGACAGCGCGACGGCACCGGCAAAGCAGTAGAGGTCGAGCACGCGACGACCCTTCGAGAGGTGCTCCACGCGCTCGCGCAGCGGCCGTTGGTCGAAGTAGAAGCCTGTCTTCTGACCGAGTTCGAGGGGAATGCGAAACTCGAAGCGGCGCTCGAAGAATTCGAAGGCAGTCAGGCCCTCATCTCCACGAATGACGCCTGAACCCGCGCGAAACCCTTCGGTTTGAGCGGCGCGCTCGGGCGTTCGATCGACGATGGAGCGCGGCTTGAGGGCGCGCTCGAGCGCGTCCAAAATCCACTTTTCACGCTGTTTGATGCCGATCGTGTTGAACTGCACCGAGAGCACGTCACCCAGCTGATCGACGACTAGGCCCGGTAGTTCATCACCCTCCGCATGGATCAGCCGGAGACCCGTGGTGTCTTCGTTCGGCAAGCCGAGCGCGCCGCGCCGCGCGACGGCGCGCCGGATGCGCTCTTCAATCAGCGTCGAGTCGATGGCAAGCTTCGGATCGCGCGTGTAGAGCCGCACCGGGATCGCCGAGCCGGGCGAGTACAGGCCGCGGCCGAGCGAGTTGCCGCGCGCATCACGCACGATGACTTCTTCGCCCGCCTGCACGCCGCCCTCGATGCGCTCGACAGCCTGGGCAAAGACCCACGGATGCCCCGCCCAAACCGGTTGCACATGTCCCGCGCGTAAAATGACGTTGCCCAAGCTCACGATTTGGCGGCCGAGCCTAGCACTGCAAGGAACCTTCGCGACTGAGCCCTGCCGGCACCTCGGGCTCGAAAAGGAAAACAGGGCTTTCCCGTACGACCGAAGGTGCTAACCTCGGGCGAAGTAGCGCTTCCACATGCGCCCCGCCTTGATCCTCGCTCGCTCGGCCTCGGCCTTGTCGCTCGTTTTGGTAGCAGTCTCGGCGTCTGCCGAGGGCGCTCACCCTGGCGACGGCTGTCCGCCGGGTGATTGGTTTTGCGAACCCCCGAGTGCAGCGCCAACGGCGCCGGAGGCGGCGCCGCCCCATGGCGAGGCTCAAGAGGGCGAACCCTCGGCGGACGAGCCGCCGACGCCCTCGGGACTCCCTGGCTGGCGTCACGAGCGACGGCGACGGCACCGTGTGCTGCTCGAGCCGGAGGACTTTCCGCCCCCACCCCCGCGTCCCAGGCATCGCTTCGACCGCTGGGGTTTCGGCGTGCATGCATTCGGCGCGCTCCTCGGCAGCAACCGGCACATGCCATCCGATGCGAGCATGGGTGGCCTTGGGCTCACGCTCCGCTACCGCGCCATGCCTGAGTTCGGCTTCGAAGCCACCGGCGAGTTCGGCTTCGGCACCGACTACAACGGGCACGAGCGCGATGAGGCGGCGCTGCTGCTGAACGCAGTGGGTTTTCTCAACCCGCGCAGCCCGGTGCGTGTCTACGCGATCGGCGGGCTCGGTCTGAGCTCGGCGCACGTGGTCTACCAGACGCCGGTGGTGTTCGCAGCGAGCGGAGCAAGCTCCGTCGCCGACGGCGACGACCACTTTTCCTATGTCGGCTTCGATGCCGGCGCCGGCGTCGAGATCGAGCTCTCGCCGCACTCCGCGCTACACGCGGATTTGTTGGGTTTCGTGCGTGACCGCACGGACAGCGGCCGCAATTCTGCTCCCGAGTTCGTGGATCCAGCGACGGGTCGCACCACGAATTCATCGGGCGGCGGCCTCCTGCGGGTCGGCGCCATGTTCTCCTGGTAACGCGCGACGCGCGGACCCGGTGAAAGCCCCACAAAACGCACTGTCCCCGGAGCTCCTACGAGGTCCAGGGACAGTATCGAGGCCACGGAGGCCCTAGAACCCGCCTTGAGACTCCCGAAGGAGCTTCTCGACCGGCTCTTTATGGGGATTACTGAACGAGATCCTTGAGTGCCTTGAGCGCGGTCGCACGCACTTTCTTGCTCGCCGGCTTCGCGGGGATCGTGATCGGCTCTTTGGTGAAGGGGTTGATGCCCTGACGCTCTTTGGTCGCGGGCTTCTTCACTACGCGGAGCTTCACGAGACCGGGAACGACGAACTCGCCCGGGCCACGCGCCGAGAGCTGCTTGCGGATCAGATCCTGCAGCGACTCGAACACGCGCGCGACACTCTTCTTGTCCAGATCCGACGCATTTGCGAGCTCAGCAACAACCTGAGCTTTCGTAAGTCTCTTTCCAGCCATGTCTTCCTCCTGTGGATAAATCCTGAGTTGAGCTTGGATGCCTTTTCTCGGCCCTCCCGGCCACCCCGGAGGGCTCCCGAGGGACCGCCGACGCAACCGACCAAGGCACGCGACGG
The DNA here is from genome assembly GCA_019695485.1 of Sorangium sp. Taxonomy (GTDB): domain Bacteria; phylum Myxococcota_A; class Polyangia; order Polyangiales; family Polyangiaceae; genus PMG-095. The sequence goes on along the minus strand of JAEUAF010000059.1, from coordinate 1,145 downwards.
ATAACAGGGACTTGGCGGCCTAATCAAGGGGAAAAATTCAGTTTGGTGCCAGAACGACCTTTTTTCATGCGGGTCGGACAATGGTGCTCACCCGGATCCCGCTGGGCACGCTGGATCCGCAGCCGGCCGACGCGCGTTCCCTTGTTCCATGCTGCCCCATGAGGCAAGCCCAGAAGCGTCTAATTTTTCCAATTAGTTTCAATATCTTACAGCGCATCTCTAGGGACGTGGTCGAAGCCCCTAAACAGGTGTTTCGTTGTCGGCGCATCGGCCGATCGGACTCCCTCGACCCCACTCCCTCGGTAAGTCGGCTGTAGATCGCGACCCCCTCGCTTTTTTTCCGACGTTTCGCGATTTCGAGCCTTCGGACACCCCATTCAGGCGCTTGGGGTGCCGCTCTTGAAACGCTAGCGGCGAGCCGGCTTCCGCGCGGGTTTCTTGGTGGGAGCGGCTGAGGGCTTCGCGACTAGGCGCGGTTGACGCCGCTTGGGGCGCACTGCTTTTGCGCGCGCCGTGCTCGGTTTCGCGCTCGCGGCGACGCGACTCGCGTCATGCTGCTGTGCTGCGCGTACGAGGCGCCGCGCCATGCCGTCCATCTCACGCTTGTGCTCGCGTGTGTCGTGGTCGTACCCAATCAAGTGCAAGAGCCCGTGGGCGAGCAGAAAGCGCACCTCCGCGAACAACTCGCGACGCCGTGAACGCGCTTGGCGCAGCGCGGTGTCGATCGAAATCACGACGTCCCCCAGCACCCGCGGCGCGTCGGCGAGTGCGGCATCGAGCGGGAATGCCAGCACGTCGGTGGGGCGATCCTTCTGGCGGTGCTCGAGGTTCAGCTGATGAATCGTGGTGTCGTCGGTGAGCAGCACGCTGAGCTCAGCGGCATCGAGTCCAAGCCTCGCTAGCATCGCGTCCGCCAGGTTCTTCACCTCGCGGGGAGCCAGTGGAGCGGAACGCGGCGCACGGCGAATGACGAGGGCAGGCACGATTGGGGAGCGACATACTCCGCCCGGGCGGAGCTCGGCCAATGAAATGGGTGCACGGGTTCCGACGCTGCAAGCAAAGCGAGCGAACGGCGTCGAAGCGCAGCTCTCGCGACGCGGGGCGGCGGGGATTTGTGACACGGGCTCGTTTGCGGGGTCGGGCAC